>NZ_CP058352.1 GCF_005860795.2 Peteryoungia desertarenae | reverse complement strand
GGTCTTCCGGGTTGATAACTTCAGCACCTCTCCTGAAATCCTTCACCTTTGTCCGTCGGACGCCTACTTGCGCGGTAGGTTCATTCAAAAAGTAGCGGATCGCGTCGAACTGAGCTGAGTTGGCGAGATGCGAAGAGTGGGTCGAGACGATGAATTGTACCTGCCAGACAGGCTCGTTCGGATACTTTTCGGAAAGTTTTGCAACTGCTTGGTTAAGCTGAGCGATGAAAACCTCCTGCATTTGTGGATGCAGGTGGGCTTCCGGTTCCTCGATGAACACAAGGTGGGTTGAGGGCCGCACACTTGAAATTCTATATGCCTTGTGCAGGGCTTCTAGCTGGAGCAAAATGAAAATAAGATTGCGTGTCCCAAGCCCGTTATAACCTTCCGGTAGGTGAACTCCGTCCGTACCGGTGTAGTGAATACGCGTGTTATCAGTCAAAAGGCTCTCAACATCGATGTTCGTCTGTGGTCTGAGTTCTGTGTCGTTGAGACTTGGAAATCCGAATGTATTGAGAGCAGGCAGAAGGGCTTTCAATTGATCGTCGAAATCATCTTGCATGGCCTTTTCGAGCACAGTGACCGAGGTCTTGAGGCCATCAGCAATTTTCTGGTCATCTGCGGATGCCGTGGGACTACTGGCCGTGCGGAACAGTCTGTTGAGGAGTTTACCTATCACGTCAGGATCGCCGCGCTTTCCTAGATCTAGCGTCCTCTGAGCCTTAACGAATCCAGTGTGCACAAGCCCACCCAGCTCGCTGGCTTTCTCAAAGGTTCGGCGATTGGTCTCATCGGTCGGGTCGATCGCGAAGGTTTTGATTGAATAGGCTCTCGGAATTGCCTCGCGCAGATGGCAGTAGAGAGCATCTGCGGCGTCGGAATCTACTGCCGGATCCGGAAAATCAAGAAGTGATGCTACCGTATTGAGACTGGGAGAGTATTCGATCCTGGCGATAGCGGTGGTGCAGTCCGGGTCCAGATCAATGATAAACGGCGACAAGGGTCCGAGATCCGCAGCATTCTGATCGTATGAGAACGTCAGTGTCAACGCGATGAAAGGCAACTCGGCAAGAACTTCATCGGGCGCGCACTCACCCTTTACCCGAAGCCGCTTGGCAGACAGGAACTTCGGTCGTACTACCGCCGCGAAATCCTCAAGCCGGAAGCGCCCGCTCTGCTCACCTAGGAAGCGATCGAAGATCTCGGTCAGAGACGTTTTTCCGCTGTTGTTCCTTCCGACAATGACAGTGGCGCTCGCTTCAATGGCGATTTCAGCGTCCGCCAGGAGGCGGAACCCTTCCACTCTTACGCTAGTAAGTCTGACCATGAAGCCCTCCTTCGACTAGATGCAGGATACATGTAGAGACCGGTCATATGATCCCGGCTAGAGAAGGTGCGGCCGAGAAGGCTGAAAATCATAAATACTTTCCAATACAACCTCAGCTCACACGCTGCGTCCAGGAACGCTAACGCTCTTGGATCCTCGGTTGTAACCCGTGGGGACAGCTCCCAATTTTCTTTGTGACCGGTTTTTACAAGTGTTTTGCCGTTACCCCAACGATAGCTTAAGGGGAGAGCCATTAGTCAATCTCCAGACGGGGAAGTCCGTTCACTATCTTCATCGTCTCCAAGCTGACGGTGATGACTCTCTGGAATAGTTCGAGAGGGTACTTCGGGTCGCCAACGGTTTCGTTGGCATAGTCATTGGCATCGTTCACGATGCCACTGTCCTTATCAGTCTTGACCACCTGCCGTTCCATCACCCATTCCAGTGCAGGCTTGCCGTTGACCACGTAGTCATAGGCGGCTAAGGGCACGTTCTGCATGGTGATATGGTCATTGTAGATGACGGTGGTCCGGTCTTTTTCCTTGCCCTTAGCGCCGAATTTCATCTTCTTGACGCGGTAGAATTTCACCGGGTTTGCCACTGCCTCGTTAATAAGGCGGTGATCGCCTTCCTTGAAGGTGACCATGTAGGGTTCGACGGTTTCGAAATTCACATGCAGATCACCAAGAGCACGACCTGCGTCGCGGAAAGCAGCGAAGTCGGCAAAGGTTTTCACTGGCGGAATACGAGGCAATTGCTTGGCGAGGTTGTTGGCGAAACGCTCGCGGTAGTCAACTGAGTGCAGCAGGCCGTAGATGTAATAGAACAGGTCTTCCTTTGTGATCGTCTCGCCCAGATAGACGGCTTGGAAATGCGCCAGACCGTCGTCAGTGATCGCATGGCGGCGGATAAGGCCGCTGGATTGATCGCCCGCTGCGGCAAAAAGGCTGCCGTTGGAATTCGTTTTTTCGTAGAGATAGAGTGGGAAGCATTGACCTTTTTCAACAGTATCCAAGCCTGGCATCTTCCCACTCAAAAGAGCGGAAAATCCTGCTCGGGCGCCTATTCCAGACACCTGGATCACGCGATTTTCAGCGTCCGCATTAGGGAAAAGGCGGGGCATTTGATAAACCATCTCATTGGTGCGACGGTCAAAATACAACCACTGTATTTGGAAGGGGCGATAAAGCCCTTGAATTAAGTGCGCGCTGTCAAAGTGAATTTTCTTGCGCTTCTCCAAGTCCCATTTCAACGCACGTGTCCAACTTATCCGCTTGGGGTCCCAATTAATAAAGTTGTCTGTGTTCTCAGGCTGATCTGCTTCGACGTAGCGATCCACCTCACGATTGAAGAACTCGATCATCTGGCGCATGTTTTCGACGAGTCTACCTGGGGACGAGTTATAGGCCCAGGCGTCGCGCTGTGTCTTCACGCCGCTCGAATAGTTCTCGAACAGCCCCTCTTCCTCACCGCGTTTCGCGCCCATGATGAGAAACTTTTCGAAGCTACGATCCACCTGATCGAGCCAGTCATTGTTCTCATCCGGCGTGATCGTGCTCCAATCGCCAGCACTAGTGATCCCATCAATTGAGGCATAGTCGCGGATCATGTTCAGCTTTTGCGTCGTCGTAAGGTCCGAGCCAATATCATGGAAATGGATGACACCTTTTTCCTGTGCTTTTGGGTTCTTAACCAGAACGGCGATAGAAATGCCGGTCATGCTGCCCGAAGCAAAAACGTTTTGCCCCTCGCGCGCAGCGCCTTTGGAGAGCATGTTCTTGCGGATATCACCACGCAAATGAAAGACGTAGAGGTCACTGAATTCCTCAGCCAGACATTTACGCATCCCATCGGCGAACGATCGTTCAATCCATGCGCTACCCGAGACGAAGGCCATAACACCCGCATCACCAATGCGCTCGCTGGCCCATCTGAAGGCGCGAATGTAGCTGTCATAGAGGGCGTTCTTGTTGGTGGCTGTTGAATGCGCGGCATAGCTGTCGCGGATGGCGGCATCGAGAGAAGGGTATGGAATGTTCGCCGCATTGTCATTGGCACTGCCTTGGCCCGCCGAATAGGGTGGATTACCGATGATGACGCGGATATCCAGCCCCTTTTGCCGAGTGCGGCGTTCGGAATTGTCTGGCAGGAGGTTGGCGAGCATGTCGCGTTCCTGCTCATACATCTGAAAAGTGTCGGTGAGCAAGATGCCTTCGAACGGATCATAGGGAGCGTTCGCGCTCAACGTGCCATATGCAAGCTCGTGATAGACCGTCTCAATGTTAATGGCGGCGATGTAATATGCCAGCAGCACGATCTCGTTCGCATGAATCTCGTGCTTGTATTTGTGCTCCAACTCGTCAGGCGCGATCAGCCCCGATTGCAGCAGGCGGGTGATGAAGGTGCCGGTGCCCGTGAAAGGGTCGAGAATATGAACGCCCTTGGAGCCAAGTGTTTGACCGAATTGCGCCTTCAGCACGTCATTGACCGAATGAATGATGAAATCCACCACCTCGACGGGGGTGTAGACAATACCTAGCCGCTCCGTCAGCACGGGGAAGGCATTTTTGAAAAACTTATCGTACAGTTCAGTGATGAGGGACTGACGGCCATGGGCGGTTTTTACGTCTGCCGCACGGCGTTCGACGCTAGCATAGAACTTGGCGAGGCTTTCAGATTCCTTCTCTAAATTATGCTCATGAAGCTGGCCGAGAACGATCTCCATCGCTTGGGAAACGGGGTTTTCCTTTGTGAAGCGGCTACCCTTGAAAAGCGCATCAAAGACCGGCTTGGTAATGAGATGCTGCGCCAGCATTTCGATGGCTTCGGCTTCCGAAATCTCAGGATTCAAATCGTCCTGTAATTCGTCAAGGAAGGCAAGGAAGGCTTTGCGCTCCGGCCCGTCCTTGGCGACAATGGTGGTGATGCGGGTGATGTGGGTCTGGGCGATTTTGGCGATGTCTTTTGCCCAGGTATCCCAGTAATCACGAGTACCGCATTTATCGACAATCTTGGCCATGATGGCGCGGGTAAACTCGTCGAAGACAAGGTCGCCCTGTACGGGCTCGGAAACAGTCGGTCGTGTGCTCGGTTCTTCTTGGCCAATACCCGCACCATTCTTTGCGGACTTGGTTTTGGTGGTGGCAAAATCATCGACAACAGCAGTCAATTCCTTCAGCTCGGTCTCTGAGGAAATGCGCACCAGTTCAATCTTGTCGCTGATGTCTTCACCTATTTTCGCCTGATTGATACGGGCATCAAGGCGTTCATCGTGGGCGCGAAGCGCATTCAGGATTTGCCAGACGACCTTGTAGCGTTCGTTGTCATTAAGGGCCTCCTCAGGCTTTGTGTTGGGCGGAATGGCAACCGGCAAAATGACGTAGCCGAGTTTCTTCCCCTCGGCGCGGCGCATAACGCGGCCAACCGACTGCACAACGTCAATCTGGCTCTTGCGCGGATGCATAAACATGATGGCATCAAGGGCTGGAACATCCACCCCTTCAGACAACACCTTGGCATTGGTGAGGATTCGGCATGTGTTGTCACCGGCATCTGCCTTTAGCCAATTAAGCAATGTTTCGCGCTGATTGGCATTGAAACTACCATCTACATGCTCGACCTCAACGTCGAGATTGCGGGCATCGTCGATCTGTTCATTAGCCGTGTATTCCTCAACAACCTTTGCAAATTCATCCTCAATGATCTTCGACTTGGCAATGCTCTGGCAGAACGCGAGTGCGCGGCGCATTGGGCGCGGATCAAACTCAACATCAGCGGCGAGGTCCGCCTTGGTCAGTGCCTTGTAGCAACCGATAATCTTCGTGGCATCATCCAGAGTGAGCTCGGGGCCATTCTTCAGGCGGTTCTGGATAGTGGTAGATATCAGACCTTCATCGACAGCTAGAACAATCACCTTATAGTCGGTCAGCAGGTCATTCTCGACGGCCCAGCCAAAGCCACGATGAAAGAGATCTTTACCAAACTTGGTCTCGTCGTCCATAGACGCCAATTCAGCGTCATGGTCATCAGCCTTGCGCTTGGCAGCATCCCCAAAAATCCTTGGTGTAGCGGTCATGTAGAGGCGCTTTTTAGCGGCCACGTGCGCATTACTATGGATGCGGACAAAGGCGCTGTCGTCCTCGTCCTTCAGCGTGACGCCCGTGGTTCGGTGTGCCTCGTCGCAAACCACCAGGTCAAACTCAGGTAAACCATGGTTTCTCTGTGCCCTGGAGAGTACGTCGATGGAATGGTAGGTTGAAAAGACAACCGTCATTTTATCCGAACTCGCATCCAGCACCTGGCGGGCGATCTTTTCCGAGTCTGTTGTGGCCGGAAAGGCTAGATCGTGCACATTCAGATCCAAGCTGTCGGCGTCGGCGTTACGGCCAACCTTAGCATCGGAACAGGCTGAGAATGCCGTAAACTCTTCCTGGCAATCGTTCTTCCACTCCCGCACGGTCTGCGACATGAGGGCCAAAGATGGAACCATAAAGAGCACACGCTTCCCTCGACCGGCAATAGCCTCGGCGATACGCAACCCAGTGAACGTTTTGCCGGTCCCGCAAGCCATAATCATTTTGCCGCGATCAGCAATTTGAAGGCCTTCGACAACGGCCCGTAGCGCATCGCTTTGATGGTCACGGAGCTGCTTTTTCGGGGCTAGGCTAACGTTACCGGTGCGGATAAACTGTGACCAGTCGATGCGGCTGGCTTCCAGCTCGGCAATGCCAATGCGATTCCAGTCTTTGGAAAGTTTGTCGAGGGTTTCGATGGCGTTACGACCGAACTCCTTCTGGGTCGTATCGGCGATGATCAGGCGCGTGAAAACATCGTTTGAGCTGGCTGAAATAAAGCTGTCTATGTCAGGCTTCTGGATGCTCTGGGTGGGTGCGTAGAACTTGCACTGAATCGCCGCATAACCCGATCCGTCAGCAAGCCTTGCTACCAGATCGATACCGGTATCGTTGCCCTTCCATCCATTTGCTTTGGCCCATTCTCCGAAAGGCAGCACCTCGGAATAGTATTGCTTTTGGATATCGTCGTTTTCGAGGAAGACCCTTATTAGGCGCTCAAAATAGTCGCCCTTTTCGCGTTCACTACGAGCTGCAGAACGATAGGATTCCAATATTTCAGCAAGGCTATTCATGTATTCACTTTCGTTCTTAGTACGACCTGTCAATCTTCAACAGCTCACCCGTCAAAAGATCCACATCGGTATAGGGATCAGTCCCGCTATGCGGCGTGAACAGCGCACGGATGGCTTCCGCGCGGGCGGTTGCCACCGGTATCAGGTCCTTTGTATCCTGAAACACAGTCCTGCTGTTCTTCACATAAGCGGGATAGGACACTGGCTTTCGAAGCTCGGCATAAACCTCGTTACGGTGGATCGGAGCCATGACATCCCGAAAGTGCAAGAGCAGCCAAAGCTCGAAATTGGGCACCGAGGGGATAGCTTTGAACGCAACCTTGCTGCCGGCATCGTTCTTTAACGCCTTATCGGTCGCCTGGGCCTTGGCGAGCGCGTTATGATAGGTCAGGTGGTCATCACGGTCGAACACCACATAGATCCGCTCAAACCCCTTGGTTTGATTGAACCGGTCAATCGCATACTCGACGATCTGCAGTGGAGACGTTCCGTAGTTTGACGGAACGACCGCGATATCGGTGTTCGGAAGGCGCCTATCCCGGCGTATGGCCTCGAAATAATTGACCTCGGTCTTGGCACCTTCGCATACGATCAGCATCCGATCATAGGGACGCTTCCGCCCCTTACGTCTGGTCAGGCGACTTTCGGATCGCTCGAAGCGGTGATGTTTGGCCAAGTACTGCTCTTCCCTTACCCCAGTATCGGGATGCCACCGTAGCGCCCGCTCAAGTATCCCTTCTCAAGGGCCTCGCCCTTGCGTGGGGAGAAGTCCAGAAGGGGGAACAGGTGCGAGACCTGGTCATTGTCTTTCTCGGTAAACCAGACTTGGTCGCGCCTAAGCTTACCGCCATCAAGCAACGACACGTCATGGGTTGAGAAAATCAACTGTGCCCCATTCTGATTCAACTCAGGGTCATTAAACATCTGGACGATCTTCAAGACAAGCAGGGGATGAAGACTGCGATCCAGTTCATCAACAACAAGCGTGCGGCCTTTCTGCAAAATATCGAGGATGGGTCCCGCCAGCTCGAACAGGATCTGGGTCCCAGCCGACTCCTCTGCAAAATCAAACTTGTAGATTTCCCCTTCGGCGACGTGACCGAATTGGGGAACGTCAACCTCCGTATCCTGAACCTCAGGATTGCCGGACATGAAGTTCACCTGAAAATGCTTGCCGGCGCGTGTTTCAAGCGAAATGCTTGATATTCCGGTATCTGCAGCGGCAATCAGGGACTGCACCCGATCACGGTTGGCAGCGCTTTGCATGTAGCGTGCGGAAAAACCAAAACCGATACTTGGCCCATCGGTAAAGACCACAAGATCATCAGCGATGCGCTGATAGAGCGGGCGCAGTTGCTCATTGTTGAGCTGGACGGCTGTGGTCAGAAACAGCACCTCCTTGCGGGTCGCGGTTTCCCAGACTTTCTTTTGTCCGACAAAGTAATCGCTATAGGTATAGTCGTACTTTTCCTTTTTGGGATTGTAGGTCCGGGAAAACCAGACCTGCGGCTTGGTCTTTTCATAGACCAGTAGCCATTCGCTCAAAACCCTGCGACGGGTAATCTCGAACCCGTACTGATAACGGACCCGATTAATCAGAAAGGTCGCTTCGAGCTTGGTCGGATGATCGGCAAAGTCCGGACGCATCCGGAACGGACTCAGGGTACTCTCCTGGTCCGGCTGGATCTGGTTCGACGTTGTCACCATTAGCTGCATGAAGTGCAGTGCACGGATGACATTCGACTTCCCGCTGGCATTGGCACCATAGATGGCCGCGCCATTCAGGATACGCTTTACCTTGTCGAGGCCAGTGGCACGGGTGTGTGAAGCCTCAAGCGTCGTATCGGGGCTCGCGGCCATGCTGAACACGGCTTCGTCCCGGAAGGAGCGAAAATTACAGAACCTGAATTCGAGCAGCATTTTGGGTATTTATCCTATTTATACCCAATTAGCGCATATTTTCCGCAGAGTGGCAATTTATTTCGGCGCAATCGTCTGTTGGGCACCATTGAGCAGTTACCAAAAGGTGACGCTATTGCCGAGCGCAGAAACAAAAAAACATGCCCTCGCCGTATGCTGAGCAGGGACGCGCGGGGGCTTACAACGATATTATAGAGGTTGAAACCGTCTACATAAACGATCGTCTTCTTCATGAACCGACAGATACCATAAAAAAGCAAAGGCCGCTAAGACTTCTCTTAGGCGGCCCTTGTACCCACAGCACGCTGTGAGCCTGTTGCCGATTTTTATGGGGTATCCCACCAGTTCCTGCAAGGGAAAACTGACGCTTTCTTATCTTTCGTTCATGACGTCATGCCGGATGTCTGCACCGGAAGCGTACTCTTTGCCACGACCCGCCGCAATCTCCGCATCAGCGGCGCTGATGTCCTGGCGCAGCGCGCGCATGTTCATTTCGTAATCCGCCAACATGCGGATTCCGGCGTGCACCACCTCGGTTTCCGTGCCGAAGCGACCGCTTTTCACCAGGTCGGAGAGGATGCCGTCATAGGTACCCCCGAGAGAAAATGTCTTCGCGCGGGCCAAGTATCTTGCTCCTTTCCTTCCATTTTATGGCAAAAACCAATATTTTTTCAATAAAACGTCTCGACAACGCGCAGGGTCTTCCCTGCAACCCTGCCTGACCGGCGAAGTCTGAGGGTAGCAACGGCAAGGGTTTCAGGCGTCGGGCACACAAGCCGCAAGCGCGGAGCCTCGGGAGACCACCCCCTTGACCGCGCGAGGGGCAACGCCCCTTAGCTTTTCCCCTTTCCGGATCAAAGCCGCACCCGTGCGAGATCCGGGGCAGGCATTGAAGAACACCGGAGCTTTCAGCATAGCGCCGACCGCAGGGCGGGAAAGCGGGAATTCTCGACACGTCCGGAACCGGTCAAAGTGGTAGCCGCAGGAGCCTCAGCATAGCGACCCGCAGGGAGAGGCGGGACCGACTGCCCCCGGACCGGGCGTTCCGTTTGACCGGCGGAACGCGCCCCCGACCCCACTAACGTCAGCCAGTTCGACACGTCGCCCCGCACCGGCTGGCGACGGGCACCGCGTCATAAATGGGCAGCAAGGCCACTGCGGGGCCTTGCTGTTCCCAAGCCCCCGCCACGACCGGGAACGCGGGTCAAGGCCAACGAGCGCAGCGTGCCTTGAAGCGTGTTCACGGGCGTGGCTTGAACCTCTGTTCAGAACTTCACACCCAGGCCTACGCTGACGGTGTGCTGCTTAAGATCAGCGCTGACGTTCGTGCCATTAATATTGATGCTTTCTTCCGAGAAGTCATTAAACCGATATTCAACGCGCCCGAAAATCTTGTCTGTAACGGCGTAATCCACACCGCCACCAATCGTGTACCCGTTGAAGGTTTCGTCAAATTTTACGCCAGCAACGTCAAGCGTTCCACGGGTGATAGCCCAGCCACCGGTCGCATAGACAAGAGCCTTGTCAAATGCATATCCCAGCCGACCCCTGACGGACCCGTTCCAGTCCGTGCCAACATCCCCGTTGATTCCGAGTGCAGCATAACGGTTCTCGTTCCAGTCATAGGAAAGATCGCCTTCAATACCAACAACAATATTGTTGTCCATCTGGTGTTGATAACCGCCGAAAACCCCGAACCGGCCCCCGTCAAAGTCGTCTGTATCCGTCAGGTTCCCCACGGCAAAGTCACCGTCAAGCCAGCCAGCGCCGCCATGAATACCGAGATAGGCCCCGCTCCACATCAGGGGGCTCTCTGCTGCGAGAGCAACAGGAGCGCTGGGAGCCACAAAAACGGCATCCGCCGCGAACACTGACGTGCTGGCAAGAACTGTGGCGGTGATTGTCAACAATCTCATGGTGAGCAGACCCTTCATACCTCGAAAAAATGCAACATCGGCGCGCATACTGCACGACAGGGTGGAGTATGTCTGTAGCGCATCTGCAACATAAAGATGAATTGGCCGATGGATCATAACGTTTTGGTGAGGGACGTAACACTTGCAAGCCTATTCTCAGGATCTTCGGCTGACAGCCAAACTGGCGTTCCGTTTGATTCGCTCAGGGCATACCTCAACCGTTTCAACGCAAGACCCTGAGGCCGCCTAAGCGGCCTCAGGGTCTTGCGACTGCAGCCCGGCGAGGAAATCGGTTGCCCTAGCAGCGGCGCTGGCAGCCGTGAAGATGGCTTTCTTGTCAGCCTTGAGGACCTTGAGCCAGCTGCCGACATAGGCCGCATGGTCGGGCCGGGGTGTAAGTGCCACGCCAAGATCGGCACAGAGGAAGGCTGCTCCCAGCTCGGCCACAAGCTCTTCAACCGCATAGGCTTCATCGCCGAAGCGCTTGCCGAACTGGCGGTCACACCGGTTGGGTGCGCCACTGTAGTGGATGAGCTCATGCAGCAAGGTGGCGTAGTAGCTCTCGGTCGCGCTACTGGTCTCGGTGCCGAGGAAGCGCTCGCGCTCGGGCATCTGGATGATGTCGTCCGACGGACGGTAGAAGGCACGTGTGCCGCCGTGGCAAACAGTGGCGCCGGTTGCGGAGATAAAGCGATCGGCGGCTTCGATGACCTGCACGGCATCTTTGGGCTCTGGTATTGCGGGAGCGTCATAGCCGTCGACCTGGTCGGCATTGAATACATAGCTTGCGCGAGCCATGAGGCGTTTGCCGGACTGGGTCTCGCCGTTGTCGTTGGTCTCTTCGACGTTCAATTCCTTGTAGAAGACGACCAGGCTTGCCTTCTCGCCCTTCCGGACCTGACAGCCCTTGGTCTGCCATTGGCGGTAGGTGCCCCAGGTGCCGGTGGCAAAGCCGCGTGCCTGTGCGGAGGCCCAGAGGCTGAGGACGTTGATGCCGCGATAGGCTTTGGTGGTGTCGATATTGACGGGGCGATTCAAGCCTTCGCCGTGGCGGTGCCAGGGCATTTGCCAGCTTCCCGCGCCGGCTTCGATGGCGGCGATGATGGTGTTGGTGACCTCGGTGTAGACGTCGAAGCGTTCGGTTTTCATGGTTTTCTCTCCTCTTGGGGAGGGCTGCGCCCATCGCAGCCGTCCGATGGCGACCGAAGCGGCGGGGGCAAGCAGGCTGGCGCATCCGTCAGGACCGCAGCGACGCGAAGGATGCCGGGCGGGCTGTTTGTTGGAGCGCAGCGTTCGCGAGGAATGCGGTGTCAGCCGCAGGGGAAGAAACCGCCCGACAGGCGTTGCGCCAGACAGCGCCACTGCCAGGTCAGCCAGGAATAAGGACGGCTCGTGGGACACCGGCTCTTACGGGAGGGACGAACATGCCGGAACGATTCGCAAACGACGGTCGACCAGTCACCAAACCTCTGAGCACAGGCCAGAGTGGCTTTTCTGGGAAACAAGCGCCCTGAGATCGGGAGAGAAGCTATAGGCGTCTGCTATCAATTGCAGCAAAGTCGGCGCACGTAGGTGTTGCCAAGAGTGATGAAGGAATCTGCGGGGACAGATCCTGAAGCCTTATCCGCCTTCAGACGGTCCGACGCTCTGTCGAGGGCATAAGTGCCGCGTAGGGTGACGGCAAACCAGCCGTTTGAGGCCAGATGAATGTCCAAAGGAGTAGCGGACGATGAGGCCAGTGCAACGCCTTCATCTAGCGTACGCACGCTCTTGATTTGGATGAAGCGCTCCGATCCTGAGGGACCCTCATATTCGTTCACTTTGATCCAGGTCTCATGCAGATAACCCCGGCTGCCCTGAACATCTGCGACGAACCAACGATTTGTGGAGCCTGACAGAGTTACCCGGGTGCCATTTCGCAGCTGCCGGAGAGCAACAGCCTTGTCGTCCGGTGCAGCCTTCAGCTCCACTGATCCTCTCGGATGTCGCACAATGCCTGAGCGGGCTTCAGGTATGCTGAGATCGACGTCCAAAGGTTTCGGCGTCGAGCTCAATGATGGACGCGCGGCTTGCCGTACCGGCAAATCGGAAAGATCAAAGTTTTCTTTCGTTATCCTGTACTGCGTCATTTCACTTGCCGACAAATAGCGCATGTCACTGCTGTCATATTGCAGAGCAACACCAAGAAGAGCGGGATCCGCACCCATTTCCGCAATGTACGCCATCACCATCGCAGTCATCTGCTGAATGCCCGCGACGGCATCGTCCACATCTAAAGAGCCGGCTCCTGCGAATGACGATCGGTGGACCCCAATCGAACCAGGTTGAGCAAACCTCATGGTGCCACCCAGAAAAGCAAGCGCGCACGCGGATGAACACTCGCTGTCCCTAGGCTGTATGGTCGCAAGGCCAAGAGCGCGGATGATGCGCCCCAACTCCATGGCCTTCGTGACGTTTCCGCCGGGGGAATCAAACGTTACCGCAATCGCATCAACGCTATCGACCTTTGCAGCGAAGCGAGAAAGATCATCTGCGAAGTCGAACTCACCCGAGACCACCACGAAAGTGATCCCGGTATCGGTTTCAGCACTGGAATAGCGCAGCTCTGCTCTCGCCTGAGACAGACCGAACAACAGCAGCAGTGACGTCACAATCAAACTACGAGCAACCAACTGGATATTCGCTATCGCCATTCGAGCACCCGTGAAGATTTGGAGAGAGACCTATGGGTCCGAGGATCAAGATCTCCGCGACCTTTGATTATCGGGTTCCATTGATAAGGAACGACGTATTGGCATTCAACCTTCACCGTCAGGTGGCAGGTCACCTTTTCGAGATGGGACCACAGGTTGGATGGGCACATAAAGCCGCGCCGCAGTTGCAACTTGATGCAATGGAAGAACCGATATCCATGGGATCTCGGTCAATCTTGTTTTCCGAGCTGGACAACGGAGTTGTTAATAACAGCTTGCACGTCAAGGTCAGGTTTTTGCCGGTTGGCTTAAGGGCTGTAGATCGCAAGCATCCCTGTCAAAAAGCCAGAGATCGCAGGCTGAAGCGCCCATATGCTTCGAGGAAGCCATCGCGGAGATCCACTGACAAAGCCTCGGCAGTCGGAAAGGCAAAAACCCGCGCCTTGCCGCGCCGCTCCACCGGACGCCCGATCAGCGCCCGCAAGGGTACCCAGTAGAAGTGGTCCGTACGGTCCAGATCCAGGCAGGCGAAATTGACGGTCATGTGGAAGAACGCCTCGAAACAGGCGAGCTTGTCCACCTCGGTGACCTCGAACAGCAGATGGTCGTCATAGGCGGACTTGGCCTTGACATCGAAGGCCATCATGCCGGCATGGGGGATGCCGACTAGGTAGTCAGGCCGCTTGATACGGCCCCGCAGACGGTCCGGCACGTTCAGCGGTGACTGCTCGACATAGAGAAACGCCACCCCAGACTGGTTAAGCCACGCCCGAAAGGAGGCTTCAGCCTCTTCGCCCTTGGCTTTCAGATCGGCGGGTAGTCGGAACATGGCGGAAGCGTGCCCTCGCAGCTTCCCCTTAGCAAGCGGGCGGCGCGCGTTCCCGGAGGCGACTGTGGCGAATGTGCATATTGACCTTGCCCCGCATAAGAACATAATAGGAACATATTCCGCGCTCACCGCCAGAAAAAGGCAGACTTTCCCATGCTCGAAGATCCCCGCAAGGCCCTTGACCTCCGCGTCAGCATTGCGCTGAGCTGCCTGCGCAAGACCACAATCCGCGCCTTTGCGGGACGCGGCCCGAGCCGTCGCCGCGAGCCTCAGGCTATCACGCAGATAGCAGACCAGGTCGCAGCCGCGCTGATGGTGAGCTTGATGTTCTGCCGTGATGGCACCCCTGTCATCCGCAGTCGTATCGCCCACCACATCGCCACGGTCATGCAGGGCATCCCGGACGGCATCGCCCGCGAATGGGCCGGGCTCGATGCCACAGCACGCGATAAGGCCCGGCAGCATATTGCAGACCAGATAGTCTGGCGGCTGTGGGAGCGTTATACGGTCACGCTGCAGGCGCGCGCGGTCGTCGTCCCGACCGCAAAAGTCTGGTGTGGGGTGGCGCAAACCGACCCTGAGTAGCAAACAAAAAGTGCCATTTTGCTTTTTGAGCGAAGCATCAACGATGATGCCTCGCGCAAGCGCTGCAAATCAGCGTCTCGGCAAGCCCTATGGGCCTCGCTTGCTCACTACGGCGCTATGGGGGAGCGCGTTCGCGGCGCAATGCCCTCAATAGATGGGCCTTGCGGCCCATGTGTCAGCACAGGCGCTTTTCCGCCGTGGCGGCATGTGTGGCGTCCAGCTCGATACCGAGATAGCGGCACCCGACGCTCTTGGCGGCCACCAAGGTTGAACCCGACCCGGCGAAGGGGTCAAACACCACCCCGCCCGCCGGGCAATAGGTCCGGATGAGGGGCACCAGCTCTTCGACGGGCTTTTGAGTGGGGTGCAGCTTGTTGCCGGTATAGGTCCAGCCGCGCACATCCGACAGGGCCTCAGCCGGCATCGACGGATGGCCCTTGGCGAGGACAAAGGCGTTCTCGTGCATGCCCCGGAACAGACCGCTACGGGATGCATGGGTCTTGCAAAAGACCAGATGCGCAACCGGGCGCAACCCAGCGGCCCGCCATGCCCCGAAAAACGTATCGGTCGCCGTCCAGCCGTAAAAGCTGATGCAGAGACTGCCGGGCTTCATCAATCGGGCCACCTCATGGAAGGCCGGCGCCACCCAGTCGGCGCGGTTGTCATTGGCCACCGTCCGGCCCGCCCGATCGCGATAGCCACAGATGTATGGCGGGTCGGTGAGCACCAGGTCGACGCTGGCAGCGGGGAGTGTGGGCATGATGTCGAGGCAATCCCCCTGGAGGATGCCGTTTGGCAGGGCGGGGACCTCGAAGACGAGGTGCCCGTCCTGTACCCGTGGGCGGGCGGGGCTCATCGCCCCGCCTTTCCCTGGGATTGTTCCTCGTTCGCCTTCGGCGGGCGCACGACCAGGCGGCCATTGAGCGGCAAGGCAGTCAGGGTGAGGTTGAGACCTTCACCGTCTGCATGCTGCCATGCGGCGCCGACCTTGGTCCAGAAGGCGTTATCACCCTCCCCTTCGACCACATAGACGTTATGGGTGGGGCGGCTGTTGCTGTTGCGGTTTTTCATATGGGGATCTCCCGTTGGTTATCCGGTTACGCCCTTCGCAACCGGTCGGGTGGCGTGCGGCCCCGCCGGGCGCGCCCTGCAATGGAGGGTCCGACCGAGGGCTCCCTCGGGGATACGGTTGGATGCCTTGCTGGGCGCTCCCAAGGGGCTAGACCCCCGAACTTTCCGGTCAGAACGGGTGTGAACGGCCAACGGGAACCTCCATGCCGCAACGGTAACAGCGACCCCCTCCCCGACGGGTCAAGGGAAGGCAAGCCGCCGGGCCACGCTGGGTGCCACGGCAAGGAAGGGTCCCTCCCCTCCTGCCGGTGCCCATGGTCTGCGCAATGTCAGGAACAGCACAGGTCCACAGGAAAGGCGGGGCGATGAGCCCCGTCCGCCCATGGCGTGCAGGCTGGGAGGTCACAGAGAAGGGTGCGGAGCGCTCGTCACTCGGAGCACCCGGAACGGAGACCCTAAGCTAGCACGAGGCTGGGTGCGGGAGTGCCTAGCTCCCGTTGGCCTGACACCGTGGCAGGCCACAGGGAGGGTTCGGGAGGGTGTCCCGCCCGTTCGCTGGCAGGTGTGGTGCCGGCGACACCAGGGCGTCCAGGGGAGCCCTGTCACTACCTGAGACAGACAGGTAGTGACAGGGTGGGCCAGAGATGACGCAAAACCATGGGGGCAGGACGGAAGCCACGCGTCAGGAACGGATAAAGGACGGCGGCATAAGGGACTGGCGAGGTTTGCTCGAACCTTGCCAGCGCTGACACCGAGCCATCTTTGCAACAACCCATGGGCCAAAGCCGCCCCTTTACACCGGAAAGGAGAACCTGACATGCCTATTCAACCGACGCGCCTGACGGCGCACCACAGCAAACCCCCGCCCACTTGTACGGCCCTACGGGCACGCCACGGGGGAGTCCACCGAGACACCCAAGGAAAGGAACGCACGATGCAGAACCGCATGACACAACGGCCCGCGATCGGGCGTAACCGCAAGGAGACTACAAGACCGTAGAAACGGAGATAACAACAGGGAGTATCCGGCCTTTTGCTTGCCCCTGGCAAGCGCATGTGCTGCCGCACGCGGCACTCATGCAGGTCATGAAAACTTACCGAATGACACGACCATGGACGATTTGAGCTTCAGCCTGAAAACCCTCTGCACCCGCTCGGGTGAGGGAAGTTTTGGTACCCGTGCGCTGAGGCAGCGGGGCTTGATGGCCATGGCCAACGATTTGAAGAACATGGGCTATCGCCTGCCCGGTGCGTCAAGCATAAAGGGCAAGCACGTCACCGCACTGGTCGCCCATTGGAAGACGGGCGGGCTTTCCGACCAGACCATCCGCAACCGCCTGACCTGGTTGCGCTGGTGGGCCTATCAGGTGGGCAAGCCCGGCCTCCTGCCGAAAACCAATGACAGCTTTGGACTCGCGGAGCGGGGCCGGTTTTCCGGCAACAAGGCCAAGCGCCTTGAGGGCGCGGCACTTGAGCGCGTGCAGGACGCCCGCGTGCAGCTCGCACTCAAGCTGGAAGCCGCCTTTGGCCTCCGGCGCGAAGAGGCCCTTAAACTGCGCCCGGTCATCGCCGACCGGGGCGACCGCATCGCCCTGAAGGCCAGCTGGTGCAAGGGCGGTCGCTACCGCGAGATCCCGATCACCCACGAGAAACAGCGCGCGCTCCTTGACGAGGTGCGCGCCGTGGTAGGCGACGGCTCCCTCATCGGGACCGGTCGCAATTACCACCAGGCGCTCAAGTCCTACGAAAACCAGCTCATCAGGGCGGGCATCAGCAATGCCCATGGTTACCGGCATGCCTATGCCCAGTGGCGCTACAAGGTGCTCACCGGCTGGTCATGCCCAGCGGCAGGTGGCCCCACCGTGGACGCGATGACCCCGGCGCAAGCTGCGCGCGACCGCGCGGCGCGCCTGGAGATCTCGCACGAGCTGGGTCATGGCCGCCTCGATGTCACGGACACCTATCTCGGGCGCCGGTTCGCACCCGCCGCCAGAAAGGAGAGCGCGGCATGAGCAAGCGATCCATCCTCGAACGCGTGCAGGAAATGACACGGCAGGCGCGGGAGCGCGAAGCCGAAAAGCTGCTCACCGTTGAACTTGTGAAAAAGGCAATTTCCGAGGCGGCGGCGCAAGGCTTCAGCCGTGTGGCCATCGCCCCGTCCAAGCCGCTGGATCTTACCAAGACCGAAATCGCCAAGGCGACACTTACGGAACTGCGAAAAGACGGGTTCCGCCTTGAATGGGAGGTGCGGCTCCAGCCGGACAACACGAGCTATCAGGCACTGGTTGTGAGCTGGCCAGACTTTGCCCCACCACGCAACTGACGCAAAGTCAGGCACATGCCATGACACGATCGCCGCTTCGGGGCAGAGTGGAGACCATGCGTTCCGTCTTCGCTCTGGTTTTGCTGCTGGCGCTGCCGATGGCCGTACAAGCCGCCTGTACCGACCCCGCAGAACCCGCCGGCGCGGTGATCTACAATACAAACACCAACACTCTGCAATACTGCAACGGTACCGGCTGGGTGAACACCGGCGCGGTGATGCCCGCCGCGCCGCAAACCGGTTGCACCAACCCCACGGGTCAGGCCGGACAGGTTATCTATGCCGCCAGCCTCGGCGTGGTGCAGTTCTGTAACGGCTCCAGCTGGGTGGACACAGCCTGCGCCGCCAAACGCAAGCCCGGCGGCTCCGGCTGCGGTGGCCAACCCGCCGGCACCATGCAGTACAACACCACCCATAACGAGCTCCAGTTCTGCGACAGCACCGACTGGGTCGCCATGGGCTGGCCCTGCCCGTCCGACCTCTCCACACCGGTCTGGAACGCCCCCACCAGCTTTACCTACAACGTGATGGAAGGCGATACCTTTGGTATTGTACCAACCGTCACCGACGACAGCATCCAGCCGCTCACCTACAGCCAGTCCGGCACGCTGCCGCCGGGCCTCAGCCTCAATAGCGGCACCGGTGCGGTCTCGGGCAACCCCACCACGGTCGGCAGCTACACCTTCACGCTGCGCGCCACCGACAGCTCCGGCAACTATGTCGAGCGCGAGTTTACCGTCAACGTCACCCCCGCCGAAGTGGTGGCCGTCATCGCCGCCAGCGCCAACAACGTCAACATCCAGTCGCTGTTCAGCGCACCAGACTGGGCCGACAGCGCCCGTACCAAGCGCGTGGTCATCAACAGCGGCGTCACGATAGGTTCCACAAACCCGGCAATCGCTGCACTTCTGACCGGGACCGGACGTGGTGGCGACCTTGAAATCATCATCGGCGGCGAAGTCCAAGGCGCGGGCGGCGTGCCCAACGGCGGCGCGGGTGGCCCGGCGATCAACGTCCAGCAGACCGGCGCGGTCATCACCAACAATGGCGCAATTCGTGGCGGCGGCGGCGGCGGCGGCAGGGGCGGTTCTGGAACAGCTACGGTGCTTACCAACCGTGAACCGGCAAGTGGCTTCCTATTCCAGAACGACTTTTTCAATCCCGGACCAACGTGGCAGTGGCAAGACATGTTCGACGGCACCGCCGGGTTGTATTGGGGCCAAACTTACAATCCTTTCGCTTATGTACCAATGACGGTGACTTCCGCCGACATCGGCGGCTATCGATACTATCGCGGACCAGACGTAACCGGCGGCAATGGTTATTTGTTTTCGATTGCACGAGAACAAATCGTATCTGGTCCAACTACCGGCGGCGACGGTGGTCGCGGCCAAGGCTCCGACGGCGCCGCCGCGTCCGGCCTCGCAGGCGGCACAAACGCCGGTACAGGCGGTGCAGGCGGGTCGTGGGGCCAAGCTGGTGCCGCCGGCAGTGCAGGAAATGCGACTGGCGGAGCCACCGGGGGTGCGGCAGGTGCAGCGATTATGGGTGTAAGCCATACTCTGGTGAACACGGGTACCGTGCTTGGCACTTATTGATTGTTCAATACTGCTCGCGCGGATTGACTGGCAAGAACATTGAAGAGAAACAAAAATGCCTTTCAACGCCTCGGCAAGTTTTCATCCTCCCGCGCCGGTTCGTCACGCTCGCGCCTGATCCGCTTCAGCTGGGTCTTGATGATGTCGGCTTCGTCGCGGAGCCGTCTGTACTCTGCAAACACGACCGGAAGCTGCTTGCGTGCCTGATAGGCATCGTCAAACTGGGCTTTGTCGTCAGGATAGGCACCGAACTGATCGGGATTTTCACGAAGTGCGGTAAACAGGGCATCTTCGCCATGCTCATTCCGGTAGCTTACCATACGCTCCTCAGCGGCTTCCGCGTTTTGGTAGGCCCGTGCCATGGCAAGATCATCGCGCGCATCGAGCCTTAGCATCTGAGTATGGATGTGCCGCAGCTCACGCTCCAGCTTCTGTTCGTATTCAGGATCAATCACTTCTTGACCTCTCTTCGTGTATTAGCATATTCTGAAATATGCGTCATTTATTCCACCCCAATTCTTACATCCGCAGACACTTGCGCTACCTCGCCTACCGCCTCGGAATCCTCAAGCTCAAGGGAACTCCCCCGGCACCGGGAGAGCGCCGTGGCCTGAGCCGCAAACTTCCCTCGAAGTACCCCATCGATCGTTCCTAGGTGCGGCGGCGGTCACGCTCGTGATCGCGCCACTCGTCCTCACGCTCGATATCATGCGTCCGCTCTGGCGGCTGTTCCGCCGTCCAGCGTCGTGCCGTGAGGGCGTCAGGCGAGACCTCGGCGCCCGTACGTGGTGCCTCGCTGGCCCAGCGTCGTGCCACAAGCGGCCTTTCCGGCTCGGGCTGCCCCTGCCCCGCATTCTCGCCGGTGGCCCACCGCCGCCCGACAGGGCCGGCGGCATCTTCGCGCGGTTGGCGCTCAACCTCCGTCAGCATGCGATCCTGCGCCTCATCCAGCTCACGCTGGCTGAGCAGGGAACCGTCGGGGCCGGGTACAGGCAGCTGCCCCTCATCCTCATACCCCCGCGCCAACTGGCTGGCGGGCCAGTCGCGCAACCGGTCTGACCCCTCCCCCTCCGGCGCTACCTTCGATGGAAACAGTCGCGACAGTCCCATGTTCTTTCTCCTTGCCCGTCGTTCGGCGGGGTCCGGCCCGCGATGTTGACCAGGTTCTCGCGCAAGGCCAGCGGCAGCATGGCTGCGCGGGTCAACCGAAACACCCAAACCCGCACTCTGCAGCGCGGCATTCACAAGTTTGGCCCACAGCAGGCGGGCCTCTTCGACAAACTGGCGCCCGTCGGCGGAACGGATCTTGCCGCCAAAGCCACGCGCCTCCACAGTCCGCGTCGTCAGCAGCAAGTGCATATGGGGGTTGTGGGCACTGCCATCGTCATGGATGGCAAAGTCCGCCACAAACCCCTGCCCCGCGTAGTGGGCCGCAAAGCTCCGCGCCAATTCCAGCCAGCCGGCAGGCGTCAACTCACGAGGCAGCGCGGCCTCGATTTCCTTGGCGAGCCGCGCGTCCTTACGCCGCTCAGCCGCCTCGACGGCATTCCAGAGGGTTGCCCTGTCCGCCATCCAGGAAGGCGCGCCGGCAGGGCACAGGATCACGGCATGGAGCACGTCGCGGCGTCCACCGAAGACGCTCTCGCGTTCCTCGGCGTCGTTTGGCAGGGTCTCCCCTGCCCGATAGGCCGCCGCCGCCACCGCCGAGCGACCGTCACCGCGACTGATGTTTTTCACATGCAGATGAAAGATCGCCATCACCCTACCCTCACCGCCACTTTCCCCAATGCCACAAGGCAGTCAAGGCCGCTCGGAAAGGTACCTAGGGGCTTAGCCCCGGCGCACGTGCTCGTTCAGAACAGGTCAGCTGAGAAGACGACGAAACCCTAAGACGACGAACGCCTCCTCGTCTCAGTCGTCAGGGAACAGGATCGCTTCATAGTTCATCGCGCCGTTGAGAATGTGCAGCACATCAATGGTCTCAGCGCCGACGCGGTAGAAGATCAGGTAGTCACCATAGGGACGGCGTCGAACACCCGTATGCTCGTAGCGCGGCACCAGCGGGAACGCACGAGGCATCTCGGTAAGCCGAAGACAGCGTTCCACCAGCTCCTGCACGAACGTGTCGGCGCGCCGAGGATTATCGGCGGCGATGTAGTCACCGATTTCTTCGAGGTCGGATTCCGCCTCAGCGGTAATGACGACGATCACAGACCGCGCTCTTCCGCCATGTTCTGATATTTTGCGCTGAGCCGCTTGCCCACTTGCTCGATGGGCTTGACCCGTCCAGCATCGGCGTCCGCCAGACCACGGCTAATTGCTGCGTCGAGCGCGGCAAGCCGTTTTTCGCGCTCCTCGACCAGGCGCACGCCTTCCCGCAAGACCTCGCTGCGGGAATTATACCGCCCGGTGCTGACCAATTCGGAAACATAGTTTTCGAGCTTTGGCCCGAGATTTGCGCTGCTTGCCATGTAACGATCTCCTTTCTTCCTTATGACACGTGTTGCTAACTGTTAGCAACACTCTTCTGACATCGCGGCGCCGGAGGGGTGATTGTAGCGCACCCAGACGGCGGCACCCTAATCGCTGGCTTTGCACAAAGTCGCACCCGGCACGGAGGGGTTCCAAGGGGCTTGCCCCTGGCGCACGTGCCGGTTTTCTCCGGTTGCGCCCCGCACCGGTCAGAAAACCGAGCACCGCATCGCCCACTTCGTCCAATGCGTACACATTCGGCGATGCGTAAGTGCGCTGTTAGAAGTCTTATATCGATGTACCTGAAATCCTTGATTTTCGGTTGTCCAATGCTACCAATACGATAGCTGCATAGGGCAAAGGGGGCTTGTGAGTGGCAGATTGGCTCAAGGGGTTCGACCCCCTGAAAGGGGTGGACCTGTTCGGTACCAAGTCCATCGAGAAAACGGTGGACAGCATGGCAACCGGCTGGAAGATCGGCACCGAGATCACCAAAACGGTCGCGAGCCATCGGGCGCGCAAGAAGATGGAAGAGGATGCCGCCCGCGAACGCGAGCGGCTGCGGGAAGCTTTGGAGAACCCGCCGGAGATCCACGGCTCCGCCAAATGGGCGACGGCGTCTGACGTCAATCTGGCGGGATTGCTCCGGCCCCTCTCGTCGTTTGACACCCCCTCCTCGATCCTTCTGGGCACCTTTCCTGATCCCGAACTCAACGACCGGATAGGGGGTCAGATCCACTGGGATGGTGAAGGCCACCTCATCACCGTGGCCCCTACCCGCTCCGGCAAGTCCACCACCACCATCGTGCCGAACCTGCTGCGCTATCGCGGCTCCTGCATCGTGCTTGATCCCAAGGGTGAGCTTTACCGCGACACAGCCGGATGGCGCAGCACCCTTGGTCCTGTCTACCGCATCGCGCCCTTCGGCAGGCAGACGGACGGGTTCAACCCGCTTTCGGTCATCGAAACCTTCTCGGACGCCCGCGCGCTGGCCAGCCTGCTGATGCCGCCTGATCCCAAGGCCCAGAACTTTTTCCGCAACGATGCCATCGCCTTCCTCACCGCACTCATCATGTTCGTGGTCAAGGTGGCGCCGCCTCATCGCCGCACGATGCAGGAGATCCGCGACATTACGGCAGGTCCGCTCGCCGACATGGAGCAGATTGCAGAAGATATGGCACGGACCGGCATCTCGGCGATCGCCAATCCGGCCAACACCATGCTTGGCAAGCGGCGCGAAGCCTTGTCCACGCTCCGGGACACCTTCAACTCGGAACTGTCGGTCTGGGATGATCCGGGTATTGGCGAGGCAACCCGCGACGGGGTCGATTTCAAGACGCTGAAAGATCGAACGACGACGGTCTATATCAGCGTGCCCTTTGACAAGATGGATGCCTACGGGTCGTTCCTGAAGGTGGTTCTGGCCTCCGCGCTCGATGCCATGCTGCGAAACGAGCGCCAGCCGGACATTCCGGTCCTGTTCGTCCTCGACGAGTTCCTGTCGCTCGGGCCTTTCCCGCAATTCCGCGATGCCATTCGCACCCATGCCGGCGCCGGCGTGCGCCTCTGGTTCTTCCTGCAAGACCTGTCGACGCTGGAGGAGCACTATCCCTCCTCCTGGAAAACCTTCCTCAACTCCGCCGTCAAAATGTTCTTCGGCACCAACGACGCGTTTACCGGACGTCTCGTCTCCGAGACAATCCTTGGCAACGCCACCGTGGCCCACCTCTCCGGGGGGGTGTCAGCCAGTGGTTCGACCACTGGCACCGAGATCTTCGACAAGTCGACGACGCGCGGCCACTCGATCAACGCCAATGTCCAGTTTACCCAGCGACCGCTGCTGACCCCGACGGAGGTGGTCAGCCTGCTGAGCGCCACCAATGCGGACCAGACACGGGCGGGCATCCTGTCCATCAGCCAGCTTCCGCGTCCCCTGAAGGTGCGCCTGGTGCCCTGGTTCCTCGGCGAGACCTGCAAATCCCGCGCCGGCCTCCCGTCCCGCTGAAGCCCCTTTTCGACGAGCTCTCCCATGGTCTCTTTGAGCGATTTCTTCTACCCTCTGACTGTGCAGACGGCCCTGCTCCGCTATGGGCTTGTCTCGTTGATGCGATGGGCCGTGGGCCTCCTGATCTGGCAACAGGGCTCGATCCTGTCCTATCTCCACCCGTTCAACGCGTCACAGCTCACGATCCAGCTTTCCTACATACTTGAGCTTTACATACCATTCGGGCTCCTGCTCATGATGGTGCTCTGGCTGGCTCAAGTCATTCTGCTCTATAGGATAATCCGACTGGTGGGCAGCGATCCCGAAGAGATCAAGGCGGGTTATCGGAAAGGCGGAACCTGGCTTTCCACCCCGCTACTGTTGAGCCTTGTCGTGATCCTGACCTGCTGCACGATCGGATGGCTGGTCCAAACCGGCGGTAATCCCGGCTACTTCCTTGACTACGTGCTGCAGTTCAGTTCCCTGCCCGTCCAGATCGGATTGGTGCTGTCGTTGCTTGGTTTTGCCTTTGGCGGAAGGTTCGTCGCCGGGGAGAAGGCCTCCATGGGCGGGCTTTTTGGCATACGCTACCTGCCGAGCGACCACCCGCTGTCGCAACGCGTGGCGCGCCACGCCGAGACGCTGGGCCTGCCCAGCGCCCCGGCGGTCGGGATTGTCAACGTCATGAACGCCTTTGCGATCGGGACGCCCAAGGATTCGACCATCGTGCTGGGTCAGCCGCTGATGGACATCATCACGGATGAGGAGCTGGACGCTGTCATCGGTCACGAGTTGGGCCATGTCTACCACAACGACATGAACCGCATGCAGTTCGCCGAAGGCTTCCAACGCATGCTGGGCAGCGTGATTTCCGCCACGACCGTGGTGCTGGTCAGTGCGCTTTCACGCGATCGCTCGGACGCCATGCTGGGCCGGGCGGTGGGCCTTGGCCTTCGTCAAACCGTTTTTTGTGGCTCGGAGCTGGTGGTGAAGGGAATCTCCCGCGCCCGTGAGTATCAGGCTGATGCGGTGGGTGCGCGGATCGCCTCCCCCGGTGCCATGATCAGCGCGCTGCAGCGATTGCATGGTTTGCCAACCCAGCCGACCAAGCTTGAAGCGCAATATGGCTACCTGATGTTCCGGGGCAGCCGCATCGGGGCCTGGTTTTCCACCCACCCACCCGTTGAAAAGCGGATTGCGGCCCTGCAGGCGCTCAAAGCGGAGCCGGCCAAGGTTGAGACGGACAGCGAGACGGTCATCCACCCGAAGGTGGATGCCCTTGCAGGCGAGGCCGTCAACAAGCTCGGCACGGCTCTGGGGTCGGCAAGGACCGGCATCTCGGGTGCCCGTGCATCGTTTCTGAACGCGGAAAAGGGCAAGGCCCTGTGGGCTTCGACGTCTGGCCTGATTCCGAAACTGCCGGAAAGTCGACCAAAGGGCCGCACAATTGCCTTTGCGGGAGCGGGCATTCTCGTTGTCGTACTCGCGGCGCCGGCCATCTATGACTATTATGAGCTGGATGCAAAGGCGGATGCGCTCAGTACCTCCTTCGCCAACACAACAAGCGCTGTCAGTGAGTCCATTGGTGAATCCATCGGTAATTTCTCGGACTGGGCGAAGGCGTCTGTCAGCGGCTTTGGTGAAAACATGGCGCTCATCGAGAGCCAGCAAGCGCAGATCGATGCTTTGAACCGCAGTCTGGCGAGCGCGCGGGCGGAGTTGCAACAAGAACGGGCCAGCCAGCAAGCCGCACGGGAACAGATTTCCCGGTTGACCACCGCCAATATGCAGCTTTCCGAACGTCAGCCTGTCTCAGCTGTCAACGAGAGCACACTGGCGACGTTGAAAGCAGAAATTACGCGGCAGGAAAACTTGGTGGTTTCGTTACGACGCCAACTTGCCCAGGCAAAAAGCACACCCTCTCCACCGCTCGTATCCAATACCGCGACTGACATGCAATCGCTCAGAGACCGCAATGCGGAACTTTCGGCGACCGTGGAAAATCAGAAATCGGTCATCTACGCGATGACAGCAAGTATCCAGGAGCTTGAGACGAAAATCCGTCAGCCAGAGGTCGCTGTATCCGGAGCCTCCGCCGCCAACAGCGTTTCTGCAACAACAGAGAAGTGGTGGCTGGCGGCGGCCACAGACGCGCAAGGTACAGTCTATCTGAGGTCGAGGCTGGGCGATGCGGAGGGAGCTAAATCTAGGGCTCTTGCGGCATGCCGCAGCCTTGGTTCGGGTTGTGTTGTTCAAGCCGCCTATTCCGATGTTTGTTATGCAGTGAGCCGCCCTATCGGGCAGTCTGTGCATCACAATTGGTGGGAAGGTGTGGCATCCAGCCAGGTCGTTGCAGAGAGAGAGGCACGCGCCAAATGCGAAGCTAACAGCGGCGCCCCGCAATGCCGGATCACCGTTGTTGAATGCGCTCCTGCAAGTTTGAAGCGTTCATAGTCAATGTCGCGAGCCCTTCTGAGAGCGGTTAGCGGCGATTTTCAGGGGCAAGGCAAGGGTGGGTTGGATTACCCGTCAAAAACGATTCTGAGCCGCGTTTGGGTGCTTTAGGACAGGTGCTTCCAGACAATTCCTCTTGTCTCTGATGTCAGCACTCAGATTACCTGTGAAATCCGGTTTTGCTCAATCTGGCAAAACTTGTGCGGGGATCGCCGACAAAGACAAAAAAACAAAATCCAGATTGAAAAAAAATGGGCGGAGCCTGTTTTAACTTGTTTTCTATGTTTTATATAAGTTTTAATAAGTTTTAGGACGAAAAAGCCCCGATTTCGTAAAATCTATCAAAGGCTTGCGAACATGCCATGTCGGCGATGTACGGCTTGTCGTCGGCGATGTACGGTTTGTCGTCGGTAAAGTACGGTTTGTCGTCGGCGATGTACGGAAAATTGTCGGTGAAATACGGATGTGGTGCCCGGAGCGACAAAACCGATTCTTTGGAAAAGGCAAGGCTGGACAAGGATTTTTGTCGTCGGTCATGTACGGACAAGATGCCGACAAAAATTGTCGTCGGCGAAAAACGGCCCCCGACAAAAATCAGGCGTCCGACAAGAGGTCTACCGGCGCCTTGAGTTCGTCGTCATTGCGCCGGCGCATGTAGAGCATCTGCTCTTCCCTGCCCTGCTCCATCGCCAGGTCGTATTCCGGCATGGGAAACGCCTGGGTGCGCGTCACGAACTCGCGGAGGTCGTAGGCAAACTTGCGCAGTTCCTGGGAGGAGCCACTGCGCCGGTGCAGTTCGCTGATGCTGTAGCGCGCCTCGGTTTTGCCTGCCGCCTTGCGGGCAAGGCGGTAGATATACCGGCCAATGCCGGAGCTGATCAGGAAGTAGTCCTGGTGGAGGGTCAGCAGCGGCAGTTTCTTGTCGCTGCGTACCACACTGGTATAGACCCAGTCGGGAATAGTGATTTCGACGGTGTCGATCTTGTTCGCGCCGGTTCGGCTTACCACGCTGTAACCGCCGATCAGCGGGCGACTGTCCACCTGCCGGCGATTGCCGCCGGACAGGTTGACCACCTTGATGGTGGTGTTGGCCAGCCGGTCGAGAGCCGCTTCCAGATCTTCGTAGGATTTCCCGCCGTCCGAGCGACGGCAAAACTTGAGGATATGGGAGGCACTGGGCCGGTAGGTCTTTGGCGGGATATTCGGGCGCAGGCCCTTGGCTTCCTCGCGCCGGTACTGCTGCACCTCCTCGGCAAGGTAGGATACCATGTTGAGAAAGATGTCATAGTCGAAGACCGTGGCAAGGCCGCTCTCGGCACCGCCTTCAATGGTAATCAGGCAGTCTTTCAGCTCGTATTTGATGATGCCTTTGGTGGCCCGTTTGCTGAGGCTGAAGGGTGCCACATCCATCAGGTTGACGTCGTCCTTGAGCGGTGCGTCATAGACAGTGGGCACAAAGAACATCAGCTGCGCGTCGTCCTGGGGCGGTGACCGCAGCACCCGCTTGGGCTTGGTCTCGCTCATGAGGGCGCCGGTAACATCCGCCTCGATGCTGGCGTTGCGGATGCCCTCCCCCAGACTGCGCAGCGCGCGGTTAAGCGGTCCGCCGCCCGCCTCGTCGAGCTTCAGGTCCGCCCAGACGCGGCGGCTGTAATAGCGCCGCAGTCGGCTCAGTCCGTCCTTGTCCAGCTCGATGCGCTCACGCTGGTTGGCATCGGCAAAATCATCCGCCATCTTTTGCAGATAGGCGTTCTTCTCGTGCAGCGTCAGGGTGCCGAACTGCTCGCGGGACATGAGGTTGAGTTTGGATTTTGTCATAAGGTCACCCTACCCCGAGTGGTACGCCCTGCCAACCGGAATGCCGCATTTCCGGACACTTCGCCAGGGATTTCCCGCGCGGTCGCACAAACGCTACCAGATGGCTACTATATAGTAGCCTATTAGTATCTGGTAGCTACTTGGTACCAATGTGATAAATTGGTACCATATGGTAGCGGATAGCTACCTGTTACCATTGGCTAGCTGGTAGCTATCTGTTAGCTTTTGCGGAGTAGGGTGGGGTCAACAATAGGAGATGCACGATGCCCGTGATTTCATTTGCCAACCCGAAGGGTGGCGCCGGCAAGACCACATCCGCCCTGCTGCTCGCAGGCGAACTCGCGGCGCGGGGTGCGAGCGTCGCCATCGTCGATGCCGACCCCGAGCGCTGGATTTCGCAATGGGGCGCCCTGCCGGGCAAGCCGCAGAACATCACCATCATCAGTGACGTGACCGAAGACTCGATCGTCGATGTGGTGGAAGACGCCTCCATGACCCACCAGTTCGTGATCATCGACCTGGAAGGCACCGCCAGCCTGATGGTGGCCAATGCGATCGGCATGTCGGACTTCGTCATCATCCCGACCCAGGGCGCGTCGATGGACGCCAAGGGCGCCTCCAAGACCATCAGGCTCATCCGTAACCAGTCGCGCATGGCCAAGCGCGAGATCCCGCACGCGGTGCTTCTCACCCGTGTCAGTGCGGCGGTCGCCTCCCGCTCCCTCAGGAACGTCCGCGATCAGCTCGACTCCGCCGGCATCGATGTCTTCACCAGTTCGATCGTCGAGCGCGCCGCCTACCGCGACCTGCTGGATTTCGGCGGTCTTCTTGCCAACCTTGATCCAAAACAGGTCAGCAATATCGACAAGGCCGTCCAGAACGCCATGGAGTTTACGGCGGAAGTGGTCGCCAAGCTCAAGGCGGTTCAGGCGAAGCAGGGGAGGGCGGCCTAATGAACACGCGTCAGAAACTCGGCTTCGAGGACGATGAGGACATCGCCACACCGCCGGTACCCAAGCCCCCCGTTCTCGACCTCAGTGACTTTCAGCCCAAGCAGGTGACGCGTCCTGACCAGGCCAAGGTCGCCGAAGCTGCCGCCAAGGCCCAATTCAAGAGGCGCGAGGCCAAGGACCCGGTTGCCCTGACAGTGCCGGCGCCCGTGCCCGCCAAGGCCACCCGCCGCCGCCGCACAGGCCGCTCCGCCCAGCTCAACCTGAAATGCCGTCCGGAAACCATCGAGCAGTTCTATGCGATCGCCGATGCGAATGGCTGGGTGCTGGGAGAGGCTTTTGAAAAGGCGGTGGAATTATTGCAGCAAAAAGCGGGAAAGCCGGTGTAGCCGCCGTCTGCTATTGCAGCGAACAACACAAGGCTGCGTAAATCTCAGGCCCCGCGTGATTGTCGCGCGCATTCGACCAGGTAGCCCCCTCGAACGCGAGACCGGTCACAATCTGGGAGCTAGGGCAGACTAAGTGGTGCTGTCCATGGGGCAGGGCCGTCCAGTTGCAGTTAGCAGGAACAGGCGTCGAGGGGATGGCCCGGCAGGACGTTCCCGTAAACAACATGCCATGGCGTCCGCAATAACTGATGTTGTTGACACCATTCACGGCATGGTTGGCAGTCGCCTGCGCGCCGTTGGCGGTGGTAAGAGCCTGACCGGCGAGCGTGTGGGCCTCGTTGGCGCGTGTCATGGCATTATCAGCACGGGTGCGCGCATCGGTGGCGGCTGTGGTGGCGACACGGGCCTGCGCCATAGCATTGTCGCTCAGGATTTTCAGTGCGCTCCAGCTCGCCTCTGTCTGCAAGTTACCCGAAGCCGTACGCTCCTGCGCCACAGTCAAAGTGGACACCGCCAATGCAGCCCCGAAAACGAAAACATACAAAAATCCCATAAGCTCTTATAGCACACGCCCCACCAGTCGAAGCTGACAGGCCGCGCTTCACCACACCGCCTGTGGTAGCAAGAACACTCACAGCTACCCGAAATAACTCAGGAGGGGCTGAACGATCTCCGCCGTACCCGCCGCCACCGGCGCACCTGTCAACACGAAAAGCCCCATACGTCTCATGGCGCCAGCATAGCGGAGCACCGGAGCGTCTCGCAGGACGCCCGGCAGGGCAGGGGAGTTAATACTCCCCCGCCAGCATGATGGTCAGCACCCGGCGGGTCTGCTTGGGATCGGACGGATCTTCCGAACTGTGCAGCATGTCCGGCGCGTAGTAATCGATCTTCCAGAAGACCTTTTTGCCGTCGAGGGTGATGGCGCCGAAGTCGTGTTCGCCATGCGGGTCGTTGTCCGGTGTGAAGGCGGTGAAGTTCTGCACGGCCTCAACGATGCGGCTTTGCAGCGCGTCGGGGAGGGCGCGGATCCCTTCCGTCATCAGTACCCTGCCGGTCAGGAAGGTGGTGCGCAGCACGTCGTTCAGTTCGGCAATGCGGGCGGTTTTCTTGTCGGTCATGGCTTAGGCTTTCCTTGGTTGATGCGCCGGAGCGCGCCACCGAAGGACGCGGGGGAGGGGAGGGGTGTCCTGCCCAACTCGGTTGGTGCGGGCCGGGCATGGACTCCCCACACCCCCTCGCGCAGGTGGGCCGCATCGTCTCGGCTCATCACCGGAAAGTCGTCATGAACCTAAACCAAGCGGTTCGCTGCTGAACCTGTAGGCATCTGACGTGACGGAGATTCTTAACTCCGGCAGGGTGGTCTGCATGATGCCCCGAATCTTATGCGCCTTGCTCGTCGCTGCCGTCTGCGGCCTGCCAGCCTTGCCCCATGCCGAAGAGGCAACCGCACATACACGCCAACCCAGCCCGACCCAGGTCATCCATGCGGAAGCTCGGGACGAGGTCAGCGGCAAGACGGCACCCGATCCCGCGCTGTGCAATACCGACAATGTCGGGACGTTCCATATGGTCAATGATCGACTGTACACGTGTAAGAGGGGGAGATAGCTCTATGCGCTTTGCTCTTGTCGCCTTGAGTCTGTTGTGTCCGTTAGTGGCAACCTCAGCCCATGCACAGGTGTGGAGTGAGCTTGCGCATATCTCCGCCACGCTTGGCGTCTCCGACAGCCGCATCTGCATCGGTGAAGCCTCGCGCGGCGATATCGGCTGCCCCGGCTTCGCCCCCACCATCAGCCCCACGGGCCGCATCAATGCCACGGCGGGGCTTACGGTGGACTCGGTCAGCCTGACCACAACGGGGACGACGTGGGGTTATCTGGGCAGCGGGGCCAGCTACTTGCCGAACCTGTCGAGCAATGCCATTTCGGCCACCAACATCAGCGCCAGCACTATCAATGGCATCTCGGTCACCGCTCTCGGTGGCAGCGCTTCGCCGACCAATGTTCCGGCGTTTCGTGCCGTCATGGCGTCAGATCAAACCGGGGTAACTGCGAACGCTTGGGTCAAGATCAATTTCAGCGCCGAGGAAGTTGACACTTACGCCAACTACGATTCCGCCAACAGCCGTTTTACTCCCACCATCAATGGTAACTACCTGATCGTAGCATCAAACTACTGCCTGCAAGGCGTGGCTTGTTACATTGGTATCTACAAAAACGGTACAATGTTGACTTATGCAGGTGCCAATGGCCCCAGTGATATCAAGCCACACGCATCTGCCATAGTGCCAATGAACGGAACCTCGGACTACATTGAGATCTATGGTGTCACCAATGGCACAACCTTTTCGAGTTACGGCAGCTTCTTCTCCGGCTCCCTCCTCGCCAGTGGCAACGGCCTTGTCTCCGGCACAGGCGCCACCGCTCTCTCTGGCCTGACCGACGTCAGCCTTGCCTCGCCCGCCACCGGCCAAGTCCTCACCTACAACGGCACCGCTTGGGTCAATGCCACGCCAAGCGCGACCACGGTGATTTCGGGGACAACCAGCATGGTGGAGGGTTGGCCGGATGCTATCTTCTGCACAAATTCATCCGGATTTCGCATTCTGTATCATGATTATACATCAGCAAGTGAACACTATTACACAGCTCCAATGTCAGATGCTTCCTCCTACCTGCATTATGTAGTATTCAACGGATCTGGAAACTACACAGGCGGTAACAACGTGGGGGACTGTTCAAGCAAATCCATAGCCACCCTCTACGCCGAAGGCCGCGCCTTCAACTTCATCGGCAACAGCGGGGCAGGGGGCGGAGCCCTCGGCGACCGCCTCACCTCCGGCACCCTCGCCGTCACCGCCAACAGCGCCACGGCCATCGTCAGCCTCTCCACCAACGGCACAACCTGGGGCTATCTCGGCAGCAGCCAAAGCTACCTGCCTAATCTCACCGCCGCACAGGTCTCGTCCACCGCCATTTCCACCACGGCGGTGCAAATCGCCAGCAGCACCACGGTCACGGCCTGCACCAGCACCAACGCCGGTACCCTGCGCTACAACAGCAGCAACACGGCGCTAGAACTCTGCACCGGCTCCGGCTGGCAGGTCATGGGTGTGGGTATTCCGGCAGGCACCATTTCCGCCTTCGCCAGCACCACCTGTCCCACCGGCTGGAGCGAGTACACCCCCGCCCGTGGCCGCTTCCTGCGTGGGATTGATAATGGTGCGGGGAATGATCCCGATGGCACGCGGGCGCCGGGTGCCACGCAGGCGGATGCCTTTCAGGACCACTTCCACACACTTCAAATTTACAACCCAGGGGCTACGTTAGGTGGAGGTAACTGGCAACTTTCTAACAGTGCGATGACAACAGCCGGATCGGCAATCTATGACCCTTACCCTTCTGATCCTGCAATGCAATGGGCTTCGTACAACGCCGCCGGGGGCGCGGGATCGAACTTTGGGTTTCGCACTGCGGTCGAAACCCGCCCCAAAAACGTCGCCATCACCTTCTGCCAATTCAACGGCACCTCCAACGGCTGGAACAACCCGCTACCGGGCGGCAGCACCAGTGCGGCAGGTTCTACCGGCCAAGTGCAATTTAACAACGGCGGCGCCTTTGCCGCCAGCAGCGGGCTGGTGTGGGACAACGCCAATACCCGCCTCGGTATCGGCACCTCAAGCCCCGGTATCACGCTGGACGTACGCGGCGAAGGCGCTTACATCGGCGACGGCTCCGACTTTGCCACCACCGCCGACTACTGGCTGACCGTCGCCGGCGAGCTTGGCGTGGTGAATGGTGGCAATATCCAGTTTAACAACGGTGGCGTGCGCACTTACGTGTCGCCCAACGGCTTCCACACCAACGAGGGCTCGCTGCGTAGCTACGCCTTTACCGGATCAGGCGGCGCACGGCTAGGTGTGAACACCAATACGCCGGAAACCACCCTGCAGGTCAACGGCACCCTCCGCATCGCCAGCGGGGGCGAAGCCTGCGACGCCAGCCGCACCGGCGCCATCCGCTATACCGGCGGAGACTTCCAGTTCTGCCGCAACGGCAGCAGTTGGGAGGCTTTAAGTAGTGTCAGTGACCGCATTATTTCCGCCACCACCGGCATCACTGCCCAAAGCGGCGGGGTCATTTCCATCACCACCAGCGGGGTCACCACCGGCTATTTCGACACTGCCGGACAGCTTGTGGTTCCAGGTATCAGCGTCACTATGCTGAACGGGATTTCGAGCACAAATGGATATTTCTCCGGGAATGTAGGGGTAGGATCATTCCCATCGGCGAACGCCAACCTGAGTATCGTCAACTCCAGCAACATCCCGATGTCTAACACGTCTTCCGGACACCTCAGAATCGCCGGTAATGGTTATTCCGGAGCAATCGCTCTGGATGCTAACGGCATGAATATCTATCATAACAGCGCGTCACGGGCACTCGTGTTTGGTACCGACGAAACGGAACGCATGCGCATTACCGGTACAGGCAACGTCGGAATCGGGACCATAGCTCCAGCCGCTCCCTTAGTCGTGGCCGGTACCACGACAGCGCGAGCTATTGCTCAGGGCCAAGTCGCTCTGGGCCACATCTCCGATACGAACTGGAACGGGAATGGGATTATGTTCACCAATTCTACCGTCCCAGGAACCGCAGGAGTAACGCATCGCTCAATTGTCCAGAATGCTGGCATAATGTACTTCGGTAGGCACACGAGCTCTAACCACGTCGCGGATATGGTCATTGCGGAAAGCGGTAACGTGGGTATTGGTACTTCAAGTCCGCAGCAAGAATTCCATGTTTCGGGGACTTCATCCGGAGGTGGAAACCAAACCGTTGCCCAATTCGGGAATGGTGCGGGTTCGCTCTTCCTCACGCATACCGCAGCCAACATTTCGAACAATGCCAGGTTCGATGACGGTAACTGGAGATATCAAGTTAACGGGGCAGCAACGACCGTACACCTTGGTAGTGGCTCTGGAGAGATCGCATTTTATACAGCCCCGGCAGGTATCGCCGGAGCCGTGGCGACTATGGAAACACGAATGTTTATCAACGGCGACACGAATTCTCCTGCCAACGTGATCATACCAGCCACCGATGGAGCAAGCTGGCGGACGGATTTTCCCGGTGGTTGGGGCGGGGGACTAGCAACGTGGGATATAGCAGCTTCTGGTCTCTACTACAGTGTGATGGCGCAACGCTCGGACATGCGCTTGAAGAAGAATATTGTCGATCTCCAGCCATCAACTGAACTGCAACGGTTGAAGCTATTGAACCCCGTCCAGTATGAGTGGAAGGACCCGAAAACCGCCAAGGGCGTCCAGTACGGGTTCGTCGCGCAAGAAGTCGAGAAGGTCTGGCCCGAGCTAGTAAGCACAGCGGATAATGAGGAAAAGACCAAGTCGGTCTCCTACATCAATATGATCGCCTCGCTGGTTGCATCGGTGCAGGAGCTGGCAACCGCGCAGAAAGCGGATTTTGCCAGACTAAAAGCTGAGAATGAGGCTCTCAAAGCTGCCAACGACAACCACGCCCGCGAGCTGCAAGCTATTCGCGAAGAGATCCGCGCGATGAAGCAGGGGCGGTAACCTCAAAGCCGCTGTTTAACGTCGTCCAGTATCACGGCTTGATAGCCACGTCGGGTCTTTTGCCGGCTAAGGGTAGCGAGTGAGGACGCGGCTTCGCTCTCGGAAGGGCAGGTGATGGTCTTGACCTGCCCGCCACGGCCAATCCGGCCCCATTCGCGCACCAAGGCCCATTCCCCGAACAGGGTGGGCTGCGCGGTCAGCCGACCGTACCGGGCCATGTTCCGGCTGGCATCAAGGCAAGTCTGATAAACATCGCTCACAGCTTTCCATTCTGAGATCTGACCCGCGCCTGCGGGAGATAATCATAAAACGTGACTCTACTCATCCCTAGCCGCCGGATAACCTCCGCCGGCCAACATGGCCCGTGCAGCTGTCTTGTCGTCCTCGGTCAGCACCCGGCGGGCCTGCTTAGGGGCGGACGGATCTTCCGAGCCATGCATCGTCTCGGCTCATCACCGGAAAGTCACACCACTCTCACCGAACCGGCAGCATCTTGCTGAAGGAAGAGGCAATTCAGGTGCGCAAACCGGCCACAGCGGGTAGGCTTCGTTCATGATCTGGCTCGGCAAGCCCCCGCTCACGCGCATCTTCAAGGGTGTCGCGGCGGCATGGCTCCTCGCCGTACTGGCGGCCATAAGCCCACCCGCCCACGCCAATAACTGGGGCGAGATCGCGATCATTTCAGCGACCCTCGGCGTCTCTGACAGCCGCATCTGCATTGGCGAATCCTCGCGCGGCGATATCGGCTGCCCTGGCTTTGCTCCCACCATCAGCCCCACGGGCCGCATCCATGCCACGGCGGGGCTTACGGTGGACTCCGTCAGCCTGACCACAACGGGGACGACGTGGGGCTATCTGGGGAGTGGTGCCAGCTATCTGCCCAACTTCGCCAGTAACGCCATCTCGGCCACCAACATCAGCGCCACGATGATTAATGGGATTGCGGTCAGCGCGCTCGGTTCGGGTGCTTCACCGACGAATGTTCCGGCTTTCAGAGCTAACAAAGGCGGCAGTGTTCAAACGATTTCCGCCAATACATGGACCAAGCTCACGTTCTCGGGCGAAGACTTCGACACATACGGCAACTTTGACACCGCAACGAGCCGCTTCACGCCGAGCGTCGCCGGCACGTATCTGTTTGTCGGGTCCTCAATCTGTTTTCAGGGATCTGGCGGTTATTGCTACACGGCGATTTACAAAAACGGTGCCAACCTAGCCATGGCTGGGGGAAACAACACGGCAGCGACGACGGATCAGACCGTCCCTGTTTCAACAATCGTGTACATGAACGGTACCACCGATTATGTGGAATTGTTTACCTGGCAGACTGCTACCAGCGTCCTAGCCAACAGCAATCAGGTTTTCTTCTCCGGCTCCCTCCTCGCCAGTGGCAACGGCCTCATATCCGGCACCGGTGTCACCGCCCTCTCGGCCCTCACCGACGTCTCCCTTGCCTCCCCCGCCACCGGCCAAGTCCTCACCTACAACGGCACCGCTTGGGTCAATGCTACGCCCAGCACGACCACGGTGATTTCGGGAACGACGTCTATGCTACCCGGCTGGCCAGACGCCTTGCTGTGTACCGACACAGGCGGCACGCCCGCACCAACCGGCAGACAAAATGTATTTTGGCAATTCTACAAGGAAGCTGGCACGAACAATGTTAACTATGCATGGGCTTCGGACTCTGTCACTTACACCTTGCAATTCAATTCAGCTGGTTCTTATGTTTCAAAATGGGCATCTGGATCTCAAACCGACACCACCGACTGTGAAGGCCAATCCATAAGCCAACTGTACTCAGCAGGCAAAGCCTTCAACTTCATCGGCAACAGCGGGGCAGGGGGCGGAGCCCTTGGCGACCGCCTCACCTCCGGCACCCTCGCCGTCACCGCCAACAGCGCCACCGCTATCGTCAGCCTCACCACCAACGGCACCACATGGGGCTACCTCGGCAGCAGCCAAAGCTACCTGCCCAATCTGGCTGCCAACAGCGTATCGGCCACCAACATCAGCGCTACCACCATCAACGGCATTCCTGTGAGTTCGTTCGGAAGCTCGGTTAGCGGGTCTACCAGCACAGTAGGCGCACTGCGTGAAGGATTCCCAGACGCGCTTGTCTGCCAAGTCACAAGCGGCAACTTTTCAGGAAACACTTACACATGGTGGCTAGACGAGCCGGATTACCAGACAACCGTGCGATATGTTCTGCAAATAGGCGCTGCTCGCTACCTTTTAGATTTCAGCGAAACAGACGGTAACTTTATCCAGTTCGGTGGCGATGGGAATATCACCTCCACGACATGCAATAATGCGTCGTTGGCCGCGCTTCGCACAGGCGGACAGGCAAAGTTTTTCGGTGGCGGCTCCGGCACCGCCGCCAGCGCCCTATCTGGCCTTACCGATGTCAGCACCACCAACGCCACTCTCGGCAGCGTTCTCCAGTACGATGGCGCGCGTTGGAACGCGGTATCTGCGTCCTCTTTGATTTCCGGCTCTCAGGTTGCCTTCAGTGTTCACAAGAACGGTGTCAACCAAACAGTCACCGCCAATACCCACACAAAACTGACGTGGAGCACCGAAGTTTTTGATACCAACAATAACTTTGATACCACCACGAGCCGTTTCACTCCTACGGTGCCGGGCATCTATTATTTTTCGGCCTCGGCGTACTGCTACGAAGGCAGCTCGACCGCTTGCCAAGTAAGTATTAACAAGAATGGATCGGGCCTGTTTGTCGGGCATACGACGGCTGATGCTTCATTCGGAATGGTCAATGGAATCGTGCAGATGAACGGCACCACCGACTATGTCGAGGCCTTCGTCTACAATGAGGGTGGTACCCTCGTTCACGGAAATGGTGGCTGGACCTACTTCCAAGGCGCACTCATCAATGCGGTTGGCGGGAGTGGTTCCGGCGGCGGTGCATCCGACCTCGGCGGGCTCTCGGATGTCGCCCTTGCCTCCCCCGCCACCGGCCAAGTCCTCACCTACAACGGCACCAGCTGGGTCAACGCTACCCCTAGCGCCACCACGGTGATTTCGGGAACGACCAGCATGGTGCCCGGTTGGCCGGATGCTCTTTTCTGTACTACGGCAAGTGGCTCTGGAGCTGGCCAATCTTACATCTACCATTACATTGGCGAAGGCATCTTCCGCATCATTGAATCTACACAACATTTCCAAATTGGGTTCGCATCATCAAGCTCCACCGGTTCGTTCAGCTCAACCCAGCCGACATATCTCGGTTCCACAAACTGTGATGGCAAATCCATCTCCCAACTCTACGCCGAAGGCCGAGCCTTCAACTTCATCGGCAACAGCGGGGCAGGGGGCGGAGCATTAGGCGACCGCCTGACCTCCGGCACCCTTGCCGTTACCGCCAACAGCGCCACGGCCATCGTCAGCCTGTCCACCAACGGCACCACATGGGGCTACCTCGGTAGCGCCCAAAGCTACCTGCCCAATGTTGCCGCCGCACAGGTGTCGTCCACCGCCATTTCCACCACCGCCGTGCAAATAGCCAGCAGCACCACGATCACGGCCTGCACCAGCACCAACGCTGGAACGTTGCGCTACAACAGCAGCAACACTGCGCTGGAACTCTGCACCGGCTCCGGCTGGCAGGTCATGGGTGTCGGTATCCCCGCCGGTACCATCAGCGCCTTTGCCAGCACAACCTGCCCCACCGGCTGGAGCGAGTACACCCCCGCCCGTGGCCGCTTCCTGCGCGGGATTGATAACGGCGCGGGGAATGACCCCGATGGGACACGGGCGCCGGGGGCGGTACAGGCGGATGAGTTGAGAAGCCACTCACACAGCTTTGGTATTCCTGCAGGCACTTTTGGCGCATATGGTTTGGTTGATAGCAATAATGCATCAAGCACTGGATTTTATAACACTCAAGCCACAGGGGGCGCCGAAACCCGCCCCAAAAACGTCGCCGTCACCTACTGCCAGTTCAACGGCACCTCCAACGGCTGGAACAACCCGCTCTCAGGCGGCAGCACCAGCGCAGGCGGCTCCACCGGCCAAATCCAGTACAACACCGGCGGCAGTTTCGATGCCTCGGCGGGCCTGACGTGGGACAATGCCAACAGCCGCCTGACGGCCACCAACATATCCGCCACCGCGCTGACGGTGAACGGTGTGGCGATTACGGGCAGCGCGAGTGGCGACCGTGTCACCTCCGGCACGCAGGCGCTCATCGCCGACGCTGCCAGTGGCACGATCATTGTCAGCGGCACCATGCGTTACCGCGAGGTGCCCATGGAAGCCTGTACGCCGGACAAGGTGGGTACCGTCGCTCTGATAAACGGCTTCCTGCGGCAGTGCCGGCTTTAACCGGCTTTCTGGCGGCACAGAACTTCGGTCAATCAACGCCGCCCAATATCACGGAATACTCTTCACCGAGCGGAACCGGCTGTGAGGTCAGGACGTAGGCGCGCTGGTTACTGAAGCGGAGTCCGCTGACAAGATACATCGCGCCATCGGCCTCGATCAATGTCCATACATGCGCCGGCTTGACAGCTGTGACGGCTTTCAAGTCAGCGCCAAATGCTTGAAAAAGGCAGCAACGCGCGCTTGGGGAATGATGGTTCACCTGCGGCTGAAACTGCTCGATGAAGGTGTCTTCGGTGATGATGTTCATGTCGTTTCTCCTGTTGATTGGTCCGGAGGGACGCGGAGAAAAGGCACGGCCACTTTGAGCGCTGGCCTCCCCAACACGGGAGCGTAGCGAAGGAGCGGGCAGGGGATGGATACGGGCAAGGGGTCGGGCATACCGCACCCTTTCCCTCAGACCGAACAGGAGCAGATGGGCGTCAGCCCGAGACCGGAGATTGCAGTGCCACGGCCTGATAGCCACGCCGGGTTTTTTGGTGGCTAAGGGTAGCGAGTGAGGAAGCAGCTTCGCTTTCGGAAGGGCAGGTGATGGTCTTGACCTGCCCGCCACGGCCAATCCGGCCCCATTCGCGCACCAAGGCCCATTCCCCGAACAGGGTGGGCTGGACGGTCATCCGGTAGTAGCGGGCCATGTTCCGGCTGGCATCGATGCGGGTGAGATAGACGTCGCTCACAGCTTGCCCTCCTGCGCCCGTGCCCGCGCCTGCGGGAAATAATCATAGAACGTCACACGACTGATCCCCAGCCGCCGGGCAATCTCGGCAATCGAGATATCACCGGCTGCGAGCATGGCCCGTGCAGCCTTCTTGTCGTCCTCGGTCAGCTTTGGCCTGCGGCCACCCTTGCGGCCACGGGCGAGGGCGGCTTTCAGGCCCTCCATGGTCCGCTCGCGGTTCAGATCCAGAAAGTATTCCGCCATGGCCCCGTGAATCTGCAGGAAGAACCGGCCCTGGGCGCTCTCGCTGTCCAGCTCCTCGGTCAGGCTGCGGAACTTGATGCCGTCGGCGCGCAGCTTGTCGATCGTGCGCATCATTTCGACCAGAGAACGGCCAAGCCGGTCAAGCTTCCAGACCACCAGCACGTCCTCGGGTCGCAGGTACGCGAGGGCGGCCTCAAGCTCGGGGCGCTTGCTGCCCGCCTTGCCGGACTTCTTCTCCTCGAAGATCTTCTCGCATCCGGCACGGGTAAGGGCGTCCCGCTGCATGTCGAGATTCTGGTCGGCGGTCGAGACGCGTGCATATCCTATCTTCATGTAAGGATAGTGCGCCCATAGCCTTTTCCGGTCAATAGAAATCCTGACATATTTTCCTTACAAAAAGCCCGCCGAATTGGCGGGCTGAACGCAGGGCAGGGGAGAGTGTACGGAAAACGGTCGTTTTGTTTACTCACCCTGTTACGGAATAGGAAGTGCGTGAACATGCTCACTGCCGAACAGATCGACCGCCGATGCCAGTGCAGTTGCGCTAAGCTCCTGCGTAGCAAGAACTGCGAGCCGCTTTTTCGGTCGGGAGATTGCAACATAAAAAAGGTTTCGGGCACGGTAGTAACCGCCTTGATCCTTCGCAGGAATTATCCCAGTATGCCGAAGCTCAAGGTACTTTGGCCAGTTATAGTGGTTCCAGCCGCCGCTCAGAATCACTAGGACATTCTCGAACTCCGCTCCTTTAACGCTATGTTGTGTGGCGAACGGTGTGAAGCCGTTAATGAACTCGACAAGCGCGACGATCTCCTTGTAGTGGACGTTCCGGAGCTTTCGATGGCGCTTGAGCGAGTTGGATTCCTCTTCGGTCTCATCAGGTCCGAGAGCAGCTATTTCCTCTTCGCGACTTGCAACTCTGTCGGTAAGACGCGGTCGTTTGATCTGCTTTAGGTAATCCAGCACCTCACCGATCGTGCCGCTCTTTCGCAGCTCGATGAGTTTGTCCATCTGAGAGCGCAATTCCGTCTTATCTGCTGGCCGCCTGATTGTCGGAATGCCGCCAAGGAGGCGGAACATCTCTCCGAAATTGCCGACCGCATACGCGTTACAGACCGGCTCTACTGTGTCGGCGAGAAACGCAATTGTAGCATCCTCTTTCTTTACAAACGATTCTTTGCGGTCAAATATGTCCGCGAGATTAGGGTAGCCGCGTTCTGCGGCGATGGCGTTATGGGTTAGTATCAGGATTTTGGTCCGCCTAGGGTCTAGATCCCAACCGTCAGCGATAAGCGTGTTCTTCAGACTCTCGATGAACTTAACAGAGATCTCTGGCGGCAGTTCTCGCTTGGCATGCACAGAATCCGTACGTGCTCCGGCGTAGGCGTTGCAGTGGAAGAAACGAGCCTCGCCTTTCGTGGCTTCGTCATGGACACTTTGGGTGAGCTCCGGGCGAAGACGGTTGAGCACATCAACAATTGCAGCGACCGAGCGGAAGTTTGAACCCTTGTCGATACCCTCGACATTGGCAAAATCGGCGAGCTGGTAGTCCTTGCGATAAATCGTTTGCCAGTGGTCGCCAAAAAGGCCGATAACAGGTCCAGTGCCAGTTACGAAGAAGTTTTCTGCGAGCGCGCTCATCACGAGTGGATCAGTATCCTGGTACTCGTCGATAAACACAATTGGATAAAGGCTCTGAAAAATGCGCTGGAACTTCGCATTCGCCAACAAACTAGCGAGAAAACGGGGCACGTCGTCATGTTGTAGCGTGATCCGCTTACTATCAATGTCGAAAAAACCGAGGTTGTATTCGACGATCTGATTGTGAATGCCGCCTGCAGCGGTAATCGCTTCCTGTCGCGAATCTTGCGCTGCTACCAGGGCCCTAAGCTGTTTCTGGAAGCGAGATATGAACGACCATCCAAAGCCGTGAATGGTGTTTACGAGGATCGCTGGGTGTTCCTCGATCTCCTGCGCGATCTCGTTGCGAGCAACTTCTGTGTAGGTGATGCAGGCAATCTGCTGGCCAGCTTGCATTAGGGCCGCACCACGTTCAGTAACAAGCCTTTTAAGCGCGGCTACGAGGGAATAGGTCTTGCCCGCGCCTGCTCCAGCTTCAAGCCTGAAGTTTTTACCCAATCCAAGACACTTTTCAAGGCGGTCTTGAGCATCTTGAGCTGCAATAACTGCCGGTGATGGTGCTTCTGTCGTCATGCCATTTCGCCTTCCGAAAAGATGGTCGGAGGTGGTTTGGCCAGCCAAGCGAGTCCTTCTTCGATATATTTGGGGACGTTCCAGCTTTGCTCCCGGATTGCGTACTTGATAGCCTCCTCAGACTTCCTGAAATCCTGCGCGACCTCCCAAGCTCTTTTGGCCGCATCAGCGTCGTTGGGGATTCCGAAGTCAGACAGGTTTGCGAGGACTAGGGCGTCCTCGTAGCTCCTCGCACAGTGCGTTGAGCCCTCCTCGGGGATCTGGTAAGCGATGCGGCAGAATCGTTTGGTCTTGTCCGCAGTCTCTTTGGCGATCAATGCCTCAATGGAGATCTCTTTATCGTTAAACCACGTCTTAAGCGCCGAGTTTGATGTGCGTTCGCCTTCCACGCAGGGGCACTTCCTCCACTTTGATTCGACCAACTTCACGGCATCTAAATCAGCAATAACCAGCGTTTTCAGTTCTAAGAACTCAATTAGCGGGTAGAATACCTGCGCATGCGCTCCACCAGCTTCGATGATGGTGACATATTGGCGACCGAGCTTACTCTCTGGCGGCAGTAGGTCACCGCCATCAATGAGCTTGATAATGCGGGGCATGAGGATTCGCTCCGTCGCCCCTTCTACGAGAACGGCCTTATCGGCAAAATATAGATCGCACTTTGTGAGAGTCATATACTGCTGGAGAAACTTTC
>NZ_CP058350.1:460000-555000 GCF_005860795.2 Peteryoungia desertarenae | reverse complement strand
ACCAGGATGTTGGCTTAGAAGCAGCCATCATTTAAAGAAAGCGTAACAGCTCACTGGTCTAAATAAGGGTCTTTGCGCCGAAAATGTAACGGGCTAAAGCCATGCACCGAAGCTGAGGATGTATCGCAAGATACGTGGTAGCGGAGCGTTCCGTAAGCCTGTGAAGGGGTACCTGTGAGGGGCCCTGGAGGTATCGGAAGTGCGAATGTTGACATGAGTAACGATAAAGAGGGTGAGAGACCCTCTCGCCGAAAGACCAAGGGTTCCTGCTTAAAGTTAATCTGAGCAGGGTTAGCCGGCCCCTAAGGCGAGGCAGAAATGCGTAGTCGATGGGAACCACGTTAATATTCGTGGGCCTGGTGGTAGTGACGGATTGCGTAACTTGTTCATTCTTATTGGATTGAATGGGCGAGGAAGCGGTTCCAGGAAATAGCTCCACCGTATAGACCGTACCCGAAACCGACACAGGTGGTCAGGTAGAGTATACCAAGGCGCTTGAGAGAACTATGTTGAAGGAACTCGGCAAATTGCACGCGTAACTTCGGAAGAAGCGTGACCCCTTTTGACGCAAGTCAGATGGGGTGGCACAGACCAGGGGGTAGCGACTGTTTATCAAAAACACAGGGCTCTGCGAAGTCGCAAGACGACGTATAGGGTCTGACGCCTGCCCGGTGCTGGAAGGTTAAGAGGAGAGGTGCAAGCTTTGAATCGAAGCCCCAGTAAACGGCTAGTAACTATAACGGTCCTAAGGTAGCGAAATTCCTTGTCGGGTAAGTTCCGACCTGCACGAATGGCGTAACGACTTCCCCGCTGTCTCCAACATAGACTCAGTGAAATTGAATTCCCCGTGAAGATGCGGGGTTCCTGCGGTCAGACGGAAAGACCCCGTGCACCTTTACTATAGCTTTACACTGGCATTCGTGTCGGCATGTGTAGGATAGGTGGTAGGCTTTGAAGCTTGGACGCCAGTTTGAGTGGAGCCATCCTTGAAATACCACCCTTATCGTCATGGATGTCTAACCGCGATCCGTCATCCGGATCCGGGACAGTGTATGGTGGGTAGTTTGACTGGGGCGGTCGCCTCCGAAAGAGTAACGGAGGCGCGCGATGGTGGGCTCAGACCGGTCGGAAATCGGTCGTCGAGTGCAATGGCATAAGCCCGCCTGACTGCGAGACTGACAAGTCGAGCAGAGACGAAAGTCGGTCATAGTGATCCGGTGGTCCCGTGTGGAAGGGCCATCGCTCAACGGATAAAAGGTACGCCGGGGATAACAGGCTGATGACCCCAAGAGTCCATATCGACGGGGTTGTTTGGCACCTCGATGTCGGCTCATCGCATCCTGGGGCTGGAGCAGGTCCCAAGGGTTTGGCTGTTCGCCAATTAAAGCGGTACGTGAGCTGGGTTCAGAACGTCGTGAGACAGTTCGGTCCCTATCTGCCGTGGGTGTAGGAATATTGACAGGATCTGTCCCTAGTACGAGAGGACCGGGATGGACATATCTCTGGTGGACCTGTTGTCCTGCCAAGGGCATAGCAGGGTAGCTATATATGGAAGGGATAACCGCTGAAGGCATCTAAGCGGGAAACCCACCTGAAAACGAGTATTCCCTATCAGAGCCGTGGAAGACGACCACGTTGATAGGACGGGTGTGGAAGCGCAGCAATGTGTGAAGCTTACCGTTACTAATAGCTCGATTGGCTTGATCGTTCTCATTGCTTGTGCTCATCAGCGCTGCTTGCAGCGCCGATGATGCTTCTCTTCTGTCCTGACGCGCTTCGCGCTCCGGACGGGCCGCGCCACGAGGCGCGACGGCCTATCGGCCTGTATGGGTAGTCCCAGGCAGACGATGGCAGAGAAAAGACGTGTTCAATAAGGAAAACAGGCGAATGTCTGTACCAGCTTCTCAATGATTGCCCTTAGCTGACCTGGTGGTTATGGCGGGGTGGCTGCACCCGTTCCCATTCCGAACACGGCCGTGAAACGCCCCAGCGCCAATGGTACTTCGTCTCAAGACGCGGGAGAGTAGGTCGCTGCCAGGTCTGCTAAAGGCAATCATAATCTTCTCAAGCACAGATACTCGGCCCAAGCCGGAAACATCGGGCCGCTATCCAAGCGGCCCTTTCTGCTTGATACAGTCTCTCAAGCGTCTCAATACTCCCGAGACGCTCTTGGCGCGGGGTGGAGCAGCCCCGGTCCTCGCCGCAGGGAACGAAAGTGACCGAGGAAGGACGAATAAAAAAGACCGGGCTACGCACCCGGTCATCTGGCAACAACGCCAGACACTGGCTCAAACATAACGCGGGGTGGAGCAGCCCGGTAGCTCGTCAGGCTCATAACCTGAAGGCCGCAGGTTCAAATCCTGCCCGCGTTCCGCACCTTGCGATACAGGAAGCGGAAATCATTTCCGCGTCGGTGTAACCTTTGTCTGTAGATCATTTCAGGCGCGACTGATGCAGAGCAAGCTGGATTTGAGACAGTGGGCCAGACGGTTTTGATCCCTGCCGTCCATCAACTGGAAGAGCTGTGAAAGCTCGTCGCGTGGAACGGCTCCGGTCAGTTTCACCGTGAGCAGGAAACTCACCGCGCCGCAAATGATTGCCAGTGAAATGCCCGTGACTGTTGGAATCCAGAGGGTTATGGCGAAAGCTGCGATCGCCGATGCCACACCGGAAACGACCATCTTCGCCAGCAGGCATACTGGCGGTCTCATGTTTTCCTTTTTGCGAGCATAGAAAATCAGAATGCCCAGGATCACACTTTCAACCAGCAAACGTGACCAGGCCAGCGCATAGACCCCGTCCATCAAGATAGCGATGGGGGCTGCTATGCTGGTGACGATGGCAGAGATGATCATCACGCGGGTGAGCGCCATCGCATGTCCCTTGGCTGCAAGATAGGTCCAGGGCACGATTTGGAGTGCAGACATGCCGCCGGCCAGCAGCATGACGGCCGCAGCCGAGCCGGTGTCGGCAAACTCGGGGCCATAGACGAGAGGAACCAGAAGGTGAGCGATGGCGCTTCCACCCATTGCTATTGGAACAAACAGAAACGCGACGCCAAGCCATGCGCCGTTCGAGCGCCGCCGCTGGTCGAGCGAGAAGGTGACGACGAGTGGAGATGACAGTTGCATGGCAAGCTGATCGACCAGGCCCGCAAACGCAATCGCGACGGCAAAGTATCCCATGTCTGTCTTGGTCGCGAGGATCAACAGAAACAGGTACTCCAGGCGTGACAGCGCGATGATGCCGATCACGTCATTGATCCACATTTGCCTCCTGTAGTCTCGGAATTCCTTGTCAGGGACGATCGCAGACCCGTCATGTTCCTCCCTGTTTCCCGCAATCAGGGCCGACAATTGGAGGGCCTGTGGCATGTAGCGGCTGGCGAGAGCAAGGATCGCGCCTGCAGGGCCGATCGTGAGTGCGCCGATGACCGAGAGCGGGACGAACAAGATGCTGCCGAGAATGGTGTTGCGTGCAGGCCTGTAGAAGTCTCCGCTGCCGCGGGCGGCGGAGAGCGAAAAGTTCGACAGGCCGTAGACCAAAAACAGTACCGCAATGGCCAGCCAGACATAGAGGTCAGCCTGGTCGGTCCAGGCCTTGCCTGCAAAGGACAAGATGCAGGCGGCGGCAAAGGCAATCACCAAAATCGGAATGAAACGTGTAAAACTGTAGCGAATGAAAGCTCGCTGAGCTGATTGGGTGTCACTCCGGGCGGCAAACCGCAGGATTCCTTGCGGGTAGCCTCGGTCGCAGATCACGGCGGCACATGATGCGACCCAAAACCCGAACGCCGTCACGCCCGCGCCCTCAGCTCCAAGCAGCCGAGCAACGACAACGGCTGCAATGAAACCGCTCGCCATCGAAATGATGGCAGAGACGAGATTGAGGATGGAATTACGGACTACGCTCAGAGGCAAATTTTTCCCATCTATGGTATCGCTCTATTTCGAACTGAATCTGGCGACCGAAAACGGCGCTAATCATTGGTTATTGATATTAGAGGGACGGTTCTCGGCCGACTTGCAGAGGAAACCTTGATTGCCCAATGTTCACCAACATCGCGCATGAGACCCGGAAACACGTTTTCGTATGAGTTGATCATCTCTACGAGGATGAAGCTCTCGCCCATTGAACCCTTGGGTAGGTCGTGAAATCCATCGCCCTCGGGGAAGGCACCATAGTGATATACCCAAACTGCAGCCCCTCGGCCTTCATCATCAAAGATGTGGCTTGAAACACGCATGCCAAAGGTTTCACCAATCTGCGAAAAGCTGCGCTCGACATCATGTGCGAGCTTTTCAAGCTCACTCCTACGCAGCCCCTCGCTTCGGCTAAGTACGTCAGATAAGGAGCCGGCAATACGACGATTGAACGAGTCATGACGTACAATTTCGAATGCGACGAATGCGGTCATGACCAAGAAGACCATGACAGGGAAGATGAGGGCAAACTCAACCGCAGCGACACCCGACTTGTCTTGGAATAATTGGCGAGTTTTTTGCATCTAGGGTTCATTCGCAAAAAGCGTTGAAGACACTGCAACATATCGCCCGCTTTGATCGGCACCCAGTTTCAAAGCAACACCGATCATCGGCGTTATGATATCGAATGACATACACACCCGCATGATCATTACTTCGGATTTGGCACCGCGTGAAAACGAACCAGGAGTTCTGATCGCTTGCCCTGTGGCCGCGCATGTGTTCTTGGGTCCTGACTGTGCAAAGCTCGAAAATCGTACGAGTTCCACTGAAAGCCGATCTTCACACTTTTGACTGATCTGCAGCTCGGAGCAGATGAGACGCCTGATGGTGGGCTCGGTGTAGCGCACACTGGTGTTGACGCGCATGACACGAGACACCTTGTCCACTGCTTGATCGAGCTGATTAAAACGCAGGAACAACGCACCGAGCTCGAATAACGCAAACAGCACTGCCGCAAAGAGGGGAAATAATATCGTGAACTCAATTGCTGTTGCGCCATCTTTCGATTTGTAAAATTTGTTCATTGGGTCAGCTTGAGTCCAGAAATGTTTCCGGCAATATTGGAAAGAATAATGTCTATGTTTTCTATATCTGCGTCATAGTAATGGGACGGACTGCTAGCGCAATTTTTCAATATGGAATTTGCATCGTTGTCAGTGACTTCGTATCCTATGGTGTATATTTCTATTTTGTTATTCTTGGCCCAGCTGCAGGCCTCACGAAGAACCCGCTGCGTCTGAGATTTGTCCACGATCTTTCGTACAGGCCCCAGCGGATCGGATGTTTCTGGACGATGCTGATGCCAGACCTCGCCATCCGTCATCAACACGATCACCTTTCTTGATCCGCTATTGAAAGGCAGCGGTCGGTTGAGATGTCGGTCGTCGATGTCGAACGCTTCCGCGCGGTCGAGTTGGCGCACATGGGTGTTGAAGCGGTTGTCCAGGGTCATGATCGCCCAACGCATGCCGATATGCGTGCCCGTTCCATCATGAAGTTGCATTTCGGCGATCCGTTCGCTCAATGCCTTCTTGTCGTTGGAAAACAGAATTGCAGCGGACTCGTCATTGGGGCACTGCCATGGCTCAAATTCACGGGCCCATCGATTTGTTGCAAAATGAGGAACGTGCTCAGCCTGCCTGAAATTCGGGATGGACGACGAGTATCGTGTGGAGCGGTCGCCAATGCAGGAAGAGTGGTTGTGTTTGCGGACCCCAGTGCTGGTTCCGCCAGTCAATGTATCGAACGCGCGTGCACCAAGGGCTACTTGGCCGGAGTAGGGAATGAGATTTATGGTGGTCGTCAGCTTGGTCCGCTCATTCAAGACCTCCTCGACAAATCTCTGGGCTGCCGGACGCAATGCATCAATTCGGGTAACTGTTTCTCCAGCCAACATTGAGCCGGATATATCCAGGACAAGAGACAGTTCGACGTTTTGGGCATACTCGCTGGCGGTGGACGAAACCGATATGTTTAGGACGTCCATGTCCAGCAGATGCAAAAAGTACGTCTTGTGGGTGTAGGTCGCTACCGAGTTGACAACGCGCGTATCAGCGGTCGCGCGCATGCTGACTGACGCGGTCACTCCCCCACCGAAATGTGTCCGGAGAAATTCGTTGACGACTGCTTCTGCGTTTTGATTTTGGGTAATTGATGCTGCCGCAAGGGTCGCATTGTCGAGTGTTTTCTGAAGATCGGTACGAACTCTTTCTGCCATCGCGATATCAATCGTTCCGCCAATCGCTACGATGGAAACCGGAGCAATGACTGCGAACAAGATACCGAATTGGCCGGAAGTGCATCTTAGGCCTCTCCTGAAGACATTCAGGAAGAACGATGCAGCAGAACGGTGATTGCGTATTCTTCGTGGCGTTTTCATCACACTTTGCTCGTCTGGTTTCGACCAAAAGCAGAAGTGGATCCGTGGGGTTTTCAAAATCCTAATATTGTAAATTACTTATGTAACATTCTGGATTTCTTTAGAGGTTACCCCGTGTGTCTGCACTTTTCAGGGGGGCAGGACGGTCATTTTCAGTTCGAAGTTCGCTCGGAGGAGGGCAACCGAAGGGGGGATGATGTTGCGGCTGAAAAGGAAAATCTGTTGGGACACCTTGTGCAAGGAAAAGGACGTCCAAAAAAATTGCCATGGGCAAAGGCTAATACATCCCACACATGAGGTCGCTGCTCCCCCTGGCGGGTGAGATCATCAGCCCGATTTCTCTTGTCGAATAAGCAGTCCAATGGCTCCCAGCGCTGGCTCATCATTCGGTAATCCCCCATTCAAGGCCGTAGCAGCTCTTGCCGCTTCAATGGGTGGCGCGGCAGGGTTTAGCGAGTGAAGCTTTTCATTTGCGCCCTCAAGAAACCTTGTTCCGAGTGCAAGCATTCCTCCTCCAATCAGAATTCGCTCTGGGTCTACCGTTCGCGACACCACTGCTGCAAGTGAGCCGAGGATCACAGCTTGGCGACGAACGCCTTCGATTGCGATAGAGTCCCCACAACTCGCACGTATGCCAGCAGCAGCAATCGTTTCCCCCAGATCCGACTCGGCGGCAGAGATCGACAGATAACGTTCGAAACAGCCGCGCCCGCCACATTGGCAATAAGGGCCCTTTGGGTCGTAAACGATATGACCATAGTCTCCTGCCTTGCCCGTATGTCCGCGCATGACCACTCCGTTGTGAACGATCGCGCCACCAACACCACGATCCAGTCTGAGCAGAACTGCCGTCGTGTGGTTGTTAAGATTGCCCCACAAAAGTTCTGCAAGGGCTGAACAGTTGGCGTCGTTGTCCAAGATTACGGGTTTGCCAAAATAGTCTGATAGCTCCTCCTGAAGCGTCCTTCCGTCTTCCTTTGGCAGCAGGAGCGAACGACTTATCTCTCCTGTTCGTGGATTCACTGGACCAGCCACCGCGACACCAACTCCATACAGGCGGGCGCGGTTACTACCTGACCGCGACAGAAGCCGGTCTGCCAAGCCAATGACAGTGTTGATGCTCGGCGGCTGCCTGCCTTGAGCGGCGCTTAATGGGTTGCGTTCCCAGTCGATAACGCGCTTGGCAGCATCTGTAATCACAATTGTGATATCTGAACGAGCAAGGGCAATGCCCAGATACAGGCCGACGTCAGGTCGTATTCTTATTGCCTGACCGGCGCGGCCAGATGGTAGCCTTCTGAAGATATCGCCGGTGTCTTCGATCAGGCCCCGCAGACGGAGTGACTGTATCGCTCGCGAAGCGGTTGCTTTGCCCAGTCCAGAAATTCGTGCCAGTTCCGCAATGCTCGATTCACCTTGCTCCCTCAGGAGCTGAAGGATTCGTGCCTCTGATTTGCTTTCCGACTGCGGATCGTCAATTCGGCCCATATGGATCAATTTCCTTGACTAGAGATCGCACCCTAAATACGATCCAAATGGATCGAATGAAAATGAAATGTCCTGTCGTATCCAGGTTCTATACGTCGTTATGTGATACCGCTCCCTACTCGAGAGGTTGGTTTGCTGGAGGTATGTGTGGTCGTTTGGACCTTCCATGGACTGTAATGCGAGAGCTTTATGCCATGTCTAACAATAGTGAAGAACGCCGGTTCAAGAGAACGAATGCCTGAAGACATGATAGACGCGACAGTTGCTGCCCAGAAACCGGCCAATACTACATCCGCCATGGCTCTCGTCAAAGACATGGGAAGAAGGAGCTGCAAAAGGCGTGTTCCGATGTCTTGGGCCGGCCTCTTGGTATTGGATCATGCATGTGTCCAAACGTCGAGCGACCTTAGGCAAGCAAACTGTTTGTCCGTGAAAGTATCAACCGCGGCGGGGACTTCTGTTCCCGATCAGAAGTCGGCGGGCTTGCGGATCAAGAGCTTGCTGGAAAGGATTTTTCCCATGGGCGAGATTGAACAACCCGATGGACTTCGTCGTGCTTCGGGCCGCTCTGGCGGGTTTGCAACCGTGAGCTCCTTCTCTCTTCCCAAAATGTTAAAGCGAGGCGCAACTTGTATTGGAGCCATTTTGGTCCGTGTCCCACATGCCCGCTCTAGCGATCTAGAAGCAAGAACTATGACCAAAAAATGGGGTGCTCCACTGCCGATGTGGAAAAGGACGCCCGCATCGACTGCTTATCTGCATTGGCTGACCGGGAGATCCCGCCGACAACTCAGCGGTAGTTCTTGTAAACTGCCTGCGCCAGAGCTCCAGTGAACAAAAGCAAGCACATCCTTCGCGCGCTCATAGTCGACTAGCCGCGCCCTCATCGACCAGGAAAAGATATGAGAACACAGATGACATTGAGATGTTCCGCCGTCGGCATTTACGCAGCTTTAATGGTCGTCGCCAATCCGATAGAAAGCGCGGCTGCGCCGCAGGAGCTGGCAGTCGTGAAGCCTGTCAAAGGTTGCGCAGAACTTTATGACGTTGATCTTGTCGCGATCGGCGGCGAGGGAAGCTCGGTCACTTCTGTTGCCGAGACAACCAGTAACGGGATTCCAGTCTGTTCGCTGCAGGGCAAGCTGTCCCCTGCAATTAACTTTCAGGTTCTGTTGCCAATCCAGACTTGGCAGCAGCGTTACCTGCAGGTTGGTTGCGGTGGCCTTTGCGGCAACATCACGCTTAGGTCAGGTGCATCGGATGGATGCGAGATTCTGGCAGGCGGAGGCTTTGTTATGGCCGCTACGGACATGGGCCATTCAGCCAACGAGCAAGACTGGGGTCTTGACGAGCAAAAGCGCATCGACTTCGCCTATCGTGCGCAGCATTTGACTGCTAAAGCGGCGGCAGCCGTTATCGAGACATTTTATGGCCAATCCGCGCGCTTCTCCTACTTTAATGGCTGTTCTGATGGCGGTCGTGAGGCGTTAATGCAAGCGCAGCGCTACCCTGATGACTTCGATGGCGTGATTGCTGGTGCCCCGGCAATGCTATTTCAAATCCAGAACACACTTTTTCACGGTTGGCAGGCGGCATCGAATACGGCTGCCGATGGCACCGTGATTCTAACGTCTGATAAGCTGCCGGTTCTGCATAATGCAGTTCTTTCAGCTTGCGACGACCTGGATGGGGTTCAAGACGGCATTATATCCCTGCCCGGCCAATGTAACTTCGACCCCAAAACGATTATCTGCGCGAATGATGCGCAAGACAGCGGCCAATGCCTCACTGCCGAAGAAGCGGAGGTGGTCCGCAAGTTTTATGATGGTCCTCGCGACGCCGTCACTGGGCGGCCGCTTACAGCCGGGCAACCCCTGCCAGGTTCAGAATTGAACTGGCAGGGCGTCTATGTTGCGGACGGGAAGAATGGCAAGTTCATGAGTCCAATGGCCGCTCTACCGGTGCTTAGGATGCTGGCCTTTTCTGAAGGCAGAACCAACTTCGAGCTTTCCGATCTGCGTTTCGAGGAGGCGACACTTGATGCCCTGCGTGCACGCCATGCCCTTTTCGATGCTACCAACACGGATCTTGGGAGGTTTGAGGCTGGGGGAGGCAAACTCATTCTGTGGCACGGCCTTGCCGATGCCCATATCGCACCCGCCAATACGCTGGCCTATTACAAGGGGCTGCAGCATCACATGGGAACCGACAAGGTCCATGAATTTGTGCGCCTTTACCTATTGCCTGGCATGTCGCATTGCGGCGGAGGGCAGGCGCTCGGTCATCTCGATCTGCTAACGGCGATGATGGCCTGGGTTGAAGGTGGCGCTGCACCGGAGGCGATCTTGACAACGTCGATCGGGGAGGAGAGTGATTTTGGACAACCTGATTTCGCCAAGACGGAGAAGGGTGGGCCCCCGCCGCGCAAGGTGCTAGACGTCGACGCGCTGCCTCCCATGACAAGACCTGCGTATCCATATCCCTATGTTGCCGAGTTTGGCGGCAGCGGAGAGGTGACAGACGGCGGCAGCTGGCATATGGGGCCGTCCGCAGAAGTAGTACGTTTGAGAGACTGGCCAGGGCAGGACCTCTTCAGTCCCTATGAGCCGGCAAATCAATGAGGCGACAGTGAGTGGTTTGGATTTCCGGTTTCCACCGCGAAGAGCACTTCAATTGTTCCGAATTACACGCCGCAGATCGGCATTCGATCTGCTCATTTGCGACACTTGATCGATCCTTTATGTCCGGCTGAGAGGTGCATGTCGTTTGACGAACCGCTATCAACGACACTTGACGCAGAGCCAAATCGGCCGCGGAATCGGGATCGCGGAATGGGCAAGATGACAGTTCAAACGTCACGACTGATATTCAGGCGAATTGTATCTCTTGAATTGTAAGATACAATAATTATCGTCGGTGCGCAGTATTTTAATTTGCAAAACTTACAAACGGAAATATTTTTCCGAAATTTTACATGTCAAAATTTTATCCTTTTGGCTTTATAATGTGCAATTCTAATTAATTTTCTGCATATTTTGTTTTTCTTTTTTGTGAAATGCCGATTTTTATTTAAAAATCAATTGGTTCGTTGGTTTTTCCGACGTGACGACCGGCTGTCAGCTGTCAAGGATGTAAGTGTCAAAGCAGTTCAACATCAAGCACCTGCGTATCTTTCTGGCGGCTGCTCACTATGGGTCATTCAGTCATGTTGCCGCTGACTTCATGCTCTCGCAACCTGCCATTGCCCAGGCAATCTCTGGTCTTGAACTCAAAATTGGCAGAAGGGTTTTCGAGCGTACGGCAGGTGGACTCCTGCTCACCCAGGAGGGTGAACTGCTCCGTGCGCGTTGCGTCCGGGCGTTGGGATATCTGGATCCAGTTTTGGATCGGGCGGGTGCTAAAGTGAAGGCAGCAGCGACTACGTCGCAGCTACTCGCAGCAACAACGCTTGCCGAGACGGAGAGTTATACAATTGCCGCCAAACAGCTTGGGCTGTCCCAGTCGACGGTTCATCGAGCAGTCGCTGAGCTGGAGAACGTGGCGGATTCTTGCCTTTTCGATAGGGTCGGAAACAAAACGATTCCGACGAGACTGGCTTTTGACCTCGCACAGGCTTACACGCTTGCATTCCGTGAGCTCGCCCAGGCGCAGATGGAAATCATGCAGATAAGTGGTGCAGGCAGTGCCAAGCTCTCTATCGCGGTTTCCACGCAGTGTCCTGCTTCGATTGTGTCGAATAGTCTGCAAAGCCTTAAGGCGCGTTGTCCGGCAATCGCGGTGGAAGTGGTCGATCTTCCGCCAGATCAGATCGCCAAATCGTTGGCGGTTGGACGGGTTGATGCTGGTCTTGCCTGCATTGGAGACGAAACAATTCCCGCAGAAATCAGAAAGCTTGCCCGCTGCCCTTTGAAATTGAAGCTCGCATGGCGGGTTGAAGAGGAAAGCGATTCAGAAGGCCTAGAAGCGGTTCCCACCAATCGATGGTGGGCTGTGCCCAATGACCAGACCTATGCCTACAAGCTCTTCACCGCATGGCTTCATGATGAGAATTGCTCATTTCCGACGTCCTTTATCTCGACCGACAATCTGCAAATCCTTCGATCGCTCGTGTTGGACGCAGGTTTCGTCGCCGTCGTACATGAAGATGAGTTCACTGGACTGAACAATGTTGGTGCCGTTTCTATCCCATCACATGAATATGAATTCGTCGTCTTGGTGAGGGCGGACTGGAAGCCCACGAAACTGCAGGAGCTGGCAATGAGGCGGATCGAAGAGGCCGTTGCGTGTTGCCCAACAGTCTGACCCCAAAGCTCTCACAGCCCTTAAGACCCTCCCACAAGCTGAAGTGGGAAGCGTTTCTTCAAATTACCAAACGCTGCAAAGAAATTCAGATTGGGTAGGAAAAGTCCAAAGTCCAGCCCATCCACCTGCGCCGAAGCTGTCCTGTGACCGATACCAGATCGAGCATCGGAAGGCTCTATAGACGTGTTTGCGGACACCGATGCCACGGGCGCAACGCTGGCCACCGTTTCTGTCCGGTTGGGACCCAAACAGTTAACGGGGCTGGTGTTTCCTCAGGCTTCTGTCTAACCATGTCAACACATCTTCAGACCGGAAAAGTCTTTGATATACAAAGTCGTAAGCAAACACACTTTCTTACAAGCCTCCGTGTCAACAGGCCCGCGCAACCAACAATACCGCAATCTCGTCAAACCCAAATCCCTTCCTCGAAAGCTCCTGGCGTAACCCGCGAGGAGCTTTTGCATTTTGGGCTCACTATCAAACTCGCCGGACAGCTCGCGGGCAAGGACGTCCTCATGCTGGACGACCCTTTCCGTTGAAATGGGGAGGATATTGCGTGCCATCATGTTTTGCTCGACCTGACTATTTATGGTCTCTCCTCGGTCGGTAAGATCTGACTTCAGAGGGAGTTTCTATCGAGGCATTGGCACGAGGACCGAGTTCGGTTCGGCTGATTGGGGAGCGGCCTTGTGTTCAAGGGGTCGTGGCTCGACCCCAAGGACAGCCTTGCGGCCCTCATCAAGCCCGTCCGTTCCACGGTCAGAGAACGAATAGGAATAGAGCAGAGGCGCGGTCTGTAAAACCTGATTGCCAGAAAGAGCGTCCAGCCCCTCCAGCCGAAGCGTAAGTGAAGATAAAAGCGACGACAGCATTGTTGGCTCAGCGTCGGCAGAACAATAGCGCAGCCTGACTTTCAACGGATCTGGAACTGTCGATTTTCCAATCTGTTGCCATGCATAGACACATGATGCACCTTTGTTCGTTGCGCCGACAACAGCGCCGTATCTACCATAGGAGTTGGTTCCCATAATCGGACCCGTATGCAGGCGAATGTCCGGTAGAGATCGATCTATCTCCGCAGATAGACTTGATCGATTGACGGTCTGTTCGGTGTCCGACTTTCCCCTCGAAAGCCTTTCAATGACGAGCATGTTCTCGCCAATGACAGGAGTATCGTTGGCAAAGACGATTTCCTGCCTCGGCCCCTCCTGACCCGATAACTGTCTCACGGCGATGGGTGCCTCTTTCAATCCGTGGAGCGCGCCCCAGGCGGTGTGGACCGCAACATGTCGGTTTTGCTGCGTGCCCGGCGTTTGTGCCGCGCCAGTCAACCATGGATCGTCAATGGTGGTGCAGCCGGTCAGCAACAGCAATGACAGGCTGAGAAGAGGTTTTGCTCTCACTGGTCAATCCCCATGCGTTCACGGATGGCTGCCAGCCCTCGACGGTTGGCCGGATCATCCACCACCTGGTTCAGTTCGGAAAAGATTGCCCGCGATTGCCTGAGGTTGCCCATGTGGAAATGCGCCCAGGCCCGCATCTGGGTCATTCCGACGGGTTCGGCGGCGATCTGCAATCGGGCATTCAGACTGGCAAGCGCCTGGTCATAGGCTTTTCGGTCAAAAGCATCCCTGGCCTTCAGCCAGAGGAGTTCGGCCCTGATTTCATTCGCCCGCCTAGCCGACAACGGACGGGTCGCAAGGAGCATCTCGACATCAGTCGTCATGCGTGCACGAAGCAATGACAGGCCAAGCCCGTAGACTGCGTCGTCCGATTGTCGAACGCCAGTCGAAAGCGACGTCTCGAACGCCTTGCGGGCCTCGGTCAGGTGATTGAGTTCGAGATTGCACCAGCCGCGGATCAGTTGGGCTTCCGGCGTCATCTGCCCCGCCCTTGCCAGCCGATCAAGATCGGCAAGGCACTCGCCGTAGCGCTTGGCCTGGAAGCTCATCAGGTAACGGGGCGCGGCCTTGGTGGCTGGTTCACGGACAGTCTGTGCGGCTTTCCCCTTGGGCTCGGCGGCCTTTTCGAGGTCTGCAAAGACATCCGGAAAGGCAGATCCATGACGTTGCTTGAGCGCGGCAAGACCCTCCCTGTCCTTTAGCTGCAGACTGGTCAGTGCAAGTCCCTTGATGTTGTCGCGTGTGACCTTCCAGTTCACCGCCTGAAGGAACCAGGCTTTTGCCGCGTTGAACTGTCGACCATTATAGGCATACCAACCCAGCAGCTCGGCATGGGTCGCAGATTGCGCGGATTGGATTGCCATCGCATAAGTTTCGGCAATTGTCGGCTCCGGTACGAGATCGGTGGAGGCCAGGAAGGGATAGGAAAGGGTTTCGATAAAGGTTTCCGGCTTATGGTCGAGTAGCTCAATATGGCTTGCGACCAAGGCAAATGCGTCGGCCTTGCGTGCTTGGCGCTCGAGCACCGCAACCAGACCCTCGAGGTTTTCCGCAGTCCCCTCGTTGGCGAATGCATTGCGGAACCAGTTCTCCGCTTCGTCGAGCCGTTCAAGCTTCAGATAGTACCAGCCCAGGAGGATCTGGTCTGATACCTGGTTTTGCGGGCCGGCGGTGCGACGAATGGCAAGAACGCTTTCCGGCAGGGGAGGGGTGGCCATTGGAATTCCCGCATTAAAGTCCGCGATCTCCCGCCGGATGATGTCGAGCTGCAGTTTTGACATTCTGGTGGCCAAATCAGGATCAGCCGACAGGATCGCGATGACCTGACGCAGCTCATGGACCGGGAAATCCTTCAAGGCTTTTTGCAGCGTTGTCATAACGATATCGGCGTCAAAGGACGCTCCCGGCCCACGAAACAGGATGCCCTTGTATATCGGCGCCATGGGTTCGAGCTGGTCCTGGTCCCGATAGGCGTCGATCAGCGCCCAGAGCAGATCGACGTCGGTTTCGGTTGCTGGATCCAGTTCCTGACCAAGTATGATAACGCGGCTTGAATCCTGCGCCGCATGAGACTTCATAAGCTCAAAGCGCAGTTTTCGACGCTCTAGCTTGTCTTTGAAGTCCACGGAAGGTTGCCAGCCTGGATTGTCGGCAGCCATTCGACTGATGGCCATGTCTATGCCGACAAAGTCATCCTTTTCGTAAAGCTGCCAGAGAGGCGTCTCATCGACCTTGTTTTCGGAGACCGGGTCGAAGAGATCGTCTGGCAGGACGAAGCCCGGGAATTTGACGCTCAGCCGTCTTGCCTCCCGGTCCACACGATCCATCTGGCCTTCGCGCGCATAATAATAAAGTGCTGCAATTTCAACAGCATCTGGTTGAACATGCGTGCTAACTGGCGCTGCTTCTCGGTGTGCATTCGGGACCGGAGATTGCGAAGGTGGTAAGAGAGATTCAGCCCGCAAGATGGAGGGGTGGATGGCCGTACACAATAGGGTTTGGGCCAGCAGGAGAGTGATAAGACGCCGGTTCGTCATTTGACGCTCCTCACGCCCCTGCGGGGAACGATATGCCCCAGCCAGAAGCCGAAGCCACCGATGCAGAACAGGATCAACGTGACATAGACGATGAAATTGTCAGATAGCCATGCAGCGGCAAGACGCCTCAGATTGCCGAGACTTGTGTCTGTCAGGCTGTGATAGACCACGCTTTCAGCTTGTTTGCTGACGATTGCGTGGTCCGAACGGGTGACTGTGGCCGTCCCTCCCGTCAGGCTTGCCCAGGCTGATGGCTCGAAGAGGATCCGGCTTCCGTCAAGGAGATCGGATTCGTTTGCTGCTGCAAGAGTGGTGATCATCGCTCCGGTCTCTTCAAGGCTCGTCTGGCTAAGCGTGACAAGGGTGTCTGCCGACGGAATGTGACGCGGGATGTCGCCGGCCTGCTGATATTGCAGCCATCTATTGACCATGGCTGATGCATGCCGCAGACCTTTTGCCAACTGACTGGACCATGGGAGTGCGTCTGAATCCATGGCAGTTTCGATCTGGAACGCGTCAAGCAGGGCTTGTGAATCGCTTGCAGAGAGCGGCTGGAGCTGCGATGCCGGGGTGGACACGGACGCGGTCAAGAGGCTGTCGAATTCCCTTGGCATAATCCGACCGGCTTTTGACGCGACGGTCTCTGTCATGCCCGATGCCCCCGCCTTGATAATCAGAACATGCTCTGCCTGATCACTGACGGTGCTGCCGATCACCAGGCGTGCCAGAAGCGGACGAGCCGAGGCCAGCGAGAGTTTTGCAAGCATGGTTGCCGCTGTGGACAGTCTGACGGGCGTTGCGGCGTCTACGACGAGATCAAACCTCTTTGCGCTATTGAATGGATAGCCGCGCCCGGCAAAGGCAGCGAGGTCCGGCATCCGCCCGATCCGGGCCAACTTTGGGATGTCGAGCGACGTTTCGCCCAGCAGCAGGAAGCGTGGCGCCTGGTGTCGCCCGGCCGGATCGCATGCCGCATCGGCCCGGTGAGGGAGCTCGGCCAGTATTTCGACCTTGTTGTGTCCCGGTTGAAAGGCCCGCAGGGATAGACCAAGAAGCTTATCCTTCAGGGTCACGCCCTCTGGATTGTGGAGAATGTGACTGGTTACGGCCCGTTCGTTGACCCGCACCATGATCTGTGCGCCCGGTTCGAGGCCGGGTGCTGTTGCAGCATTCAGCCTGAGGTCGATGGTGCCGTAATCCCCGGGGTAGAAATCCTCTGGCATGACCAGGTCAAAGCTCGTCCGAAACAGCCGGCCAGTGAAGGGCGCTGTTTCATAGCCGGTCTCGGCAAGCGTTACCCGCTTGCTTTCATCTGCATGGATTGATGGCGGAGGTTCGAGACTGCGTCGACCGGTCAGGATGGGCTGCAGCGGCCCCTTGAAAGCATTGGCCAGTGCGAGGGACAGTGCCTCTGGAGTTGCACCGCGTAGGATCAGTCGTATGCGGTTGTTTTCCATCCTCTGGACGGAAAGTCCAGTTGGCGCTTTCAGGATGATGTCGCGTGTGGCCTTCGACAGGCCGGGAGCCTCGGGATCGCCGATGTATAGATCGATACCGTGACTGACCCCCTCGGTCTCCGTATAGACAACCCGGAGATCATCTCGACCGAGAAGGATCGCAAGAGCCTGGACTGCGGCAAGGCTTTCTCTGGCTGTATTCTCAACAGCGCCGGGACTCGTGATGATCCGCAATTCTGTCTCGCCGGTGTCATTGCGGCCAACCGACAGGATGGAAGACAGATCCTGCATTCTGGGCATTGTCCTTGCGACGAAGCCGCTGGTCACGGGGTCAATCTGGGTCCAGAGTTCGTAGGTCGCCGGGATCGAGCAATCGACGCGATGCTGGTGCAACGCCCTGAGCGTTACGGTATTCCAGCCGGCGACCACGATACCGGCAGGCAGTGGTAACTCGTTGGCAAGCATGCCTTGTGGCGATCGGATTGGAAGCTGTCCGATGGCATGGCCATTCACTTTCGCCAGGAGCACCGCACCTTCCGGCATGACCGACACCGCGTTCGTATAGGTCAGGCGCAGTCGCCCGCCGCCCGCCGCTTCGTCAGGCGTGAGATAGAATGTCAGGTGGCGGGTGTCGTCTTCCCCACTCAACCACATTTCCGCTTTGGATTGGCTGAAGGGAACAAGCCAATCCTTCAATTGGCCCGACCCGGGATAGGTGCCCATGGACTGAAGCAATGCCTCAGGTACCAGGGAAGAGGCTGAATGACCCTGACCAGGTGTCATCAGGCTAAGGACCGCGAGGGGTAATGCCAGAAGGGCGATGCGATGTCTGAACTCAAGCACAGGCCATCTCCTCCGTCGAGGACTTTTGCGCTACGGGCTCGATTCTGATGGGTGCGGTGCGCACGGGCGGACCGAGGGCCACAGGTGCATCCGGATTGGAGACTTCGGCGGTCTCGCGAATGAAGCCAAAGGCATACTGGAATGACCGCAGGGTCTCGCGTATCGCCCAATAGGCAAAGCGAAGGGTTCCGCGAAAGAAGCCCTGTTTGCGTTGGCGACGGTCGAGGCGATCCTGGAGGGCGGACTGGTCTGCATACATAACTTCTGCAATCAGCAGGAATGTCTCTGCATTGCGTTCAAGGAAGGCCAGACCGAAGACCGGCTCGCCATCTCCATCGCCCTTGGCCTGGCGCATGGTCCGGCAAACCATGTTGGCGCGCATGGTGCGACCATTGCGGCGAAGCTCCAGCGCGCCTGTCGTTCCGACGGTCATGCCAGCCACAGGACGACCATCGATGAATTCGATGGCAAATCCACCGCTGGATGCGTCCTTGATGATCACCGCGTGATCGGCGTCATCAAGATGCAGCAGAGCATGGCGATGGACATCAAGACGCTGGTTGCGTCTGCGCTCGCGCCGCTCCGACACGACGCCCAGAGCGGCCCCGGCAAGGCCCGTGTTGATGATGTTCCAGGCGGCGACAATCAACAGGAGCTCTGAAGGCATCGGTTCCGTCAGGTATCGCCACAGGGCATAAACGGATGCACCGGCCAGAAGCAGAAAGATGATGAAATAGGGACGTGCAAGCGGCGAGAGCCTGCTTTGATCCAGCGTTTGACCCTTGGCCGTCACATTGAAGGTCGGCTTTCTCGGATTGCGGATGACACTGCCAATAGCACCGATCAGCAGAACCGACTGGACATATTCATAGAGCTCCGAAATCCAGGGCCAGCGAACGTGCCCGAAAAGATAGCTCTGCATCGCAAATGACGAGATCAGATAGGTGACGGAATAGCAGATGAACTCGACGACATTGGCTTCAAAGATCTGTAGCGAGAAGAAGATGTAGAGAAGCGGGGCGAACATGAAGATCAGCCGAGTGACTGGGAACAGCCAAAACAGGTTGGTACCTGCGTAACAGATGCGTTGGGCAAGCGTCAGGCCGCTCTGCAAGAACGGGCGATTGAGTGTCAGAATCTGCAACATGCCTTGCGCCCAGCGAACCCGCTGACCGATGAAGGAGACCAGTGTTTCCGGCTGAAGGCCCGCGATCAGCGGCTTATCGACATAGACGCTGTGCCATCCCCGACAATGCAGTGCCAGTGCACTTTCGCAGTCTTCAGTGATCGATTGCCCCGAAAAGCCGTTGGTCTCCTCAAGCGCTTTGCGCCGCAAGACAGCGGCAGAGCCGCAGAAAAAGGAAGCATTCCACTTGTCGAGCCCGCGCTGAACGACGGAATAGAACATCTCGTTCTCCGAGGGCATCGAGCGGAACGTGTCGAGGTTCTTTTCCAGCGGATCGGCATTCAGAAAGAAATGGGGTGTCTGCACGAGGAAGAGGCGATCATCCGAGGCAAAATGGCCAACGGTCTCCTTGAGAAAGTCCCGTACCGGAGCATGATCGGCGTCGAAGACGACAACCAGTTCTCCATGCGAGATCTGCAAGCCTGCATTCAGATTGCCAGCCTTGGCATGGCTGTTTTCGCGGCGCGCGTGATAATGGACGCCAAGGGCACGGCACAATGCCTGCAGTTCGTCGCGCCGGCGACGGGCAGCGTGGGCAAGGCGTGGATCTCTATCTGCGCATTTGGCGGCGGTCGCACCGTCATCAAGAAGATATATGGCCAGCTTGTCCTGCGGGTAATCCATCGACTTCGCTGCCGCCAGGGTCACAGCGAGGAGGTCGGCCGTCTCATTGTAGGACGGGACGAAGACATCGACGGTTGGCAGATCCTCTGCCGCCTGCCGTTCCGCTGGCTTGCGCTTCACCGGATCTGCGACGATGAAGAAATTGATGGCCAGCATGACCAGGCAAAACATCTCGGCCAGATAGAGGATCAGGCCAGGTATGAAGTTCAATGGTTCTGACAGGTCCGGCAGGGTTTCGGTGGTTCGCCAGAATGCGTAACGAAGCGCAATGATGCCTGCGAAGACAAATGTCATGAGCCGCAGGGTTTTGTTTTCCGGGCGTGTCATGAAGATGAGCATAAGGCCGAGAACAATAATGCTCAGCACGAGTTGCGCCTGAAGGCTTATTGGCAGCAACAGCAGAAACAGTCCGATAGCGCCCGCAATAATTGCAGGCATAGCGATGCACTTCATGTGCCCAGTCCCCATTTTTCATTGCCCCGGTCGATCATCGCCAGAGGTTCCAGCCGTGGAACGCTGTGACTCCTAGGAGTGATGCGTTAGCAAAATCCTAATTTAATGAATCGTGAAAATGCCGCTGCAAACGTGCCGGATCGAGCTGAAACGAAGAGAATTACTCAATGAATTCAACGTATATGCCGATGGCGATTGGCCCTGCAAGATGGCATGCCAGCGGGCGTCCCGTTAATTTCAAATTGCGTCGCATGGTAACCAGATTGTTAACGCTGCCCCGCCGAACCTGGACGGGCGCCCTGCCTTGCTCACGTTTTTCAGTGGCAAACCTTGAAATTTCCGATGATCATGAAAACAAGAACCCCAAGGTGATCGCGGAGACGGCGACCGCTTCTGCGCAGATCACTCAAACCGCAAATGATTCAAGTCGTCGCGCTGCAGAGGCCGGGGTTCAGGTGCACATCTCCATGCCCAAGGAGCTTGATGACTGCCTTGAGTTTTGCCCGGCTTCAGTCTCCAAGGGTTGCTTACTCAACGTTTGGTAGAGTTTCGATAGCCCCTTTGACCAACTTGCTATTCATCACTCACTGTGGCGGATGCCAATCCATGCGTCGTTGTGTGAACTGCTTTTGAGTAAATCGAAATAAAGCAATGATATGCGGGTTCCGAAATGTGTTCAGTCAAGGGAAGGCTCTGGTTACTCTCCAGAATGAAGTGCTAGGTCAAATGACCAATCCTTTGGCCATCATTCAGTTCGATGAAAGGAGTTTACATAACCCAAGCATGGTGGCGGCCTGCCTTTACAGGACCAAGCTACTGCTCATTCGCGCAAATAGTTCACGCTTCTCCATGAAGGCCCAAATTGATGGACTGCGTTCATGCGACCGAATTGTCATCTATCAGTTTTTAAATACTTTTTTTGGGTTCGCGATCTGGTTGCTGGAAATCTGTCACGAAAAGTTGACAGTAGATCTGCTCCATTGACCATCGCGGACATAGCGAAGTGTCCTGCCACGAAGACCCCATTTCGTGCTTTTCACCCGGCCCGCAATAGTCGATGCAGTGACCCAAGTGGGATTCTGAGGGGAAAGGTTTGCCGCCGCTACAGTTTTTTCTGGAAGCTAACGACCAGAAAAAACCCTATCCCCTCAGAGCTCCGCGTTTGTCTTGGACGCAGCCAGAATGACAGCTTCAATGTCTGTGACAAGCCACGAAATTTAGGGGGGAGATGAGGGCATGACGCTTCGATCTGAACGGGATGCCCCAATGTATCATGAACCCTCACCCTCTCCTCAGTCAGACCCTCTGACATTTCTGTCCCGTCAGTTGAACAGTGTGGCCCGGCGCTGGCATGCGTCCGGCTTGAAGATCCACCGGCTCCATGGCGTGGACGACGGGATTGGTGAACCGGAACTTGTTTTCGAATGGTTTGACCGGACTAAGGTCAATGGCTGGATGTTCGGCCCGCTTGATGTCCAGGTTTTGGATGTACAATGGCGACGCCTGTCGCTTCGGAAAGATGTGATGTTCGAAGGCCCATCTCTTGCACTTAGTCAGGGCCACGTGGTGCTGAGTTATGTTGGCAGGCCTGATGCAGGCACCTCGCTTTCGATTGTCCTTGCTGTTCCATCCCTTGAAGCAGACGCCGCCGGTTGCTCGACCGAGATCGACAGACTTCTGCTGGCGACGGTGCCACCTCCCGAGTTCGAATACATGGTTTTGAGCCGGCGGGAACTCGAAGTTGCCCGCTGGATTTCCGAGGGCAAGACATCTTACGAGGCAGCATTGATCCTTGGGATCTCGGAGCACACCGTCAATGAGTATATTCGCTCCGGAATGCGGAAAATGGGTGCGACCAATCGATTGAGCTTTGTTGCGAAGACCATTCGCATGGGGCTGGTTGCGTGACGACATGAACAAAGATGCAATGACACCTGGCACGACAGGACGGAAGAATGAGGCTTCCATGACCTTTGGTGGCGGACGAGAGCCTGATCTATCATGCTTACCCGACCCCGTTCGACATGACGATTGCTGCAAGAGGTCGCGAAATGGATCAGCTTGATCGCGAATGGGTTCTCAAGGGACATATCCCGCTCTCGCATGCCGGTGACATGATCGGTCTCAGTCATCCCGAGTTCAAGACATGGCTGGACGTTTTGGGTGTGACGTCTGAACAGGCAGAACTGAACGCCAGCGTCTTTGAACTCTACCGGATTGATCTGGTTCGAAGACTGCTCGACATGCATTACACGACGGAAGAAATCCGTGATATGCCGCTTCAGGTTCAACGGGGCATTGTCGACAGTGTTCAATCGCGATTGCCTGATCCAGTTGACTGGTCAGTTTTGTTTGACGCTGCCGAAAGACTGGACAAGCAGGCCTGCTTCGAGGTCTTGGGCAGGGCTCTGACAGAACTGGGCTGTCTCCAATTTGCAACGGAGTATTCGTCAGCATTGATGCAGGAAGTGGGTAAACGCTGGTGGCACGGTCAGACGTCCGTCTTCCAAGAGCACTTCATCACAACAGCGCTTCGAACTCACCTCAGCGCAATCATGCTTGAGCAAGTGCCGCATCAAAAACCGGTCCTTCGCACGATCGTGACGACACCGCATGGGGAATTCCACGATATTGGAGCCATGCTCGCCTGCATTGCTGCTCACGAAGCAGGCCACGAGACTGTTTTCCTTGGCTCTCAGCTGCCTGTTGCCGAGATCATGCAGGCGGTGGATTGTTTTGGCGCCCATATTGTCTGTCTTGCATCGTCATTCCTTGAGATGAAACGACTGTGGGCACAAGTTGCCCAACTTCGAGAAGTCCTACCATCCCATGTCGTCATCTGCCTGGGCGGGCGGCAGTTCGATCAGCGGCAATTCTCTTCTCTGAATGCAACCCTGGTCTACGACAATCTGCCATCATTCGATGTTGACATGCGGGCGTTCAGCAGAGTGGTCAAGCAGTGGCTACCAAAGTAGTTTAAGGACGGAACTGCCAGCGACCAGGTCACCTGTTTTTCCATTTGCGGCTGCGAGTTCCTTCGGACCAAGTTTCCAATCGATCCAGCACGATGACGCGCTGGCGCAAGCGGATCGGTCCGGATGGGTTGAGCGAGATGTTGAAAGCCGATGTCGATGCCGCCCCTGATACCGGAACGGTCAACCCCTTTTTTGCTGGAGCGCATCACGGTGGACACGACAGTGCAACCCAAGGCTATTGCCTATCCGACCGACGTGCGGCTTACCCTGAAGGCGCGGCCACCGTCTGCATTGCCGGACAGAAGCGAAGGCTCACCTCCACCATCCGACGCGAACTCAAGCGACGATCAGCCATCGAGGCGACCATCGGTCACATGAAGACGGATGGTCGTTTCGGCAGAAACTTTCAGCTCGGACATGATGACGATGCCGCCAACGCCACCCGTGTGGCCGCAACTCACAAACTGCGCTTCATCCTCAAGACAATCGCCTACTGGTGGCCTTTATGCTGTTTCTTATCCGAAACCGCATAACCCAATAGTTCGCCAATGCCATCACGGCGCAAAATCAATGGCTTCCGAATGGTTCAAAGCGGAAGAAACAGGCTCGCCCTTTTCCCGATCATATCACACAAGCGTCAACTTAAGCGATACACAAGGAGCCAAAAGTCTGAGAAAGTGCTCTCAGCCAAGTGGCATAGAAGGGCCGGACTTGACCGTCCGCAGCACGAAGTTGGTGCGCGAGGCCCGCACGAGCCCGGGGCCGAGCAGCTTTTTCATCATGAAGGCCTCAAGATCCTCCGGATCGCGAACGACGACCTTCATGACATAATCCGCATCACCCGCGATCGAACTGCACTCAATGATCCGATCCTCGGTCTGCACCATGTGGTCGAAAGCTGCGATCGTCTCGGGACCATGGTTCATCAGCGACACATGCACATAAGCTATGGCATGAAATCCCAGTTCACGCGGATTGAGGACAGCTGCATATTTCTCTATCACCCCTGCCTCCTCCAGACGTCTGATCCGGCGCCAGCAGGGCGAAACAGACATGCCGGCCTGTTCGGCCAGATCCTTGGCGCTCGCCCGGCCGTCCTTTTGCAAGAGGGCCAGCAGCTTTTTGTCCAGACTGTCGAGCTCCATCGGCAAAATCCTCCCCGTTTTCCGTCTAGCCTTTCATTTCTTTTCGAGTTTGAAGCAAAAATGACCAAATGAGAACGGAAAAACCGCAAGATCGGGTTTATCTTTGTCACTGAGGAGGAACTCACCATGGCAAAGACAAGCGCCTATACTGCAAAGATCCCTGGCCCGGACGGGCGGATCGCCTATACCGAGGAGGAAAACGGTGTGTGGCGGGACCTTTATGCCCGCCAGGAGCCGAATGTCCGCAAGATGGCCGCGCCGGATTATCTGGCAGGTTTCGACAAGCTGGCCCTGCCCGCCGACCGGGTGCCCCAATGCACAGAGGTGTCCGACGTTCTCGACCGGCATACAGGCTGGAAGGTGGAGCCGGTTCCCGCCCTGATCGGCTTCGGTCGCTTCTATTCGATGCTTGCGGACCGCACCTTTCCAGCGGCATCCTTTATCCGCAGTCGCAAGGATTTCGACTACATCAAGGAGCCGGATATCTTCCACGAGATCTTCGGCCATACCCCGCTGCTGACCGACCCGCGCTTTGCCGCCTTTTCCGAGGCCATCGGCAAGGCCGGTCAAAAGCTGGAGGCCAAGGATTATTCCTGGTTGATCCGCCTCTACTGGTTCACCATCGAGTTCGGTCTGACCAGGGTTGACGGCATCTACAAGTCGCTCGGCTCCGGTTTGGCATCGTCGCCAACGGAGCTTCCCCACAGTGTCAGCGGTCCTGACGTCATCCGCCGCCCGTTCGACGTGATCGACATCCTGCGCACACCTTACCGGATCGACATTCACCAGCCGCTTTATTACGTGCTGGAAAACGTCGACGACCTGTTCAAGGCCGCCGAGCGGGATCTGGCCGCCGATATCCGCAAGGCCCAGTCGCTTGGGCTCTTCGCGCCGCTTTACCCTGTAGAGAAGAGTGCCTGACATGAGCGCAACAGATCTTGCCCAAGCCGTCTGCGAACCTTGCCAGGGAATTGGCGGCACCCTGCCCGCGGACGAAGCCCGCGCCCTGTTAACCGGATTGCACCCCGACTGGACCATGGATGACGAAGCCAGAGCCATTCAGCGCGCTTTCAAGGTCAAAGGCTTTGCCAAGGCGGTTTATCTGGCCAATCTAGCGGCCTATAACGCCGACCGGGATGGACATCATCCGGACGTTGCCTTCGGCTGGGGCTATTGCCGCATCACCTTCACCTCGCACGAGCTGGGCGGTTTGACGAAGAACGACTTCATCTGCGCGGCAAAGCTCGACAAACTGGTCGCCTGAACAGACCCACAAGCCCTCATTCGCCATCCCGGCAAAGCGAAGCGCGAGCCGGGATCGGTGCGCCGCATACCCGTCTGCTTCTTCTGCTCCACGTCGATGGTCGCCCCCCTCGTGCAAGTGCATCACCCACGCAGGCGATGGACATGCTGCTTGCCGGTGAGGCCTCGATGCATCGACGACCAAAAACTTCGGCCTGATCAACCGCATCGTGCCAAGAGGCTATCTCGACCAGGTTGTGGAGACAGATGGCGAGGTCATTGCATGCAAGTCTGCCCACACGGTCAAGAACGACAAGAAAGCCCCCTGCCGTCTCGGGCTGTCCTGGCGCACAATGATGCAGTTTAGGCCGTCACGGCCATCCTGCAGACGCTTCAGCGATCATCCGACCACCAACATCTTGATATCTCGGGCGCTCGCAGCGGCTCCGGCGACGTGGATCCAGACGGTTTGGGAAACTTCGACGGTTTTACCGGATGCGGTCCCTGCCATGAAAGTGCAGCGCTCAACACACTCTCCGCATCTGGCAGGGCAGCATGCCGACTATCTCCTCGAGCAACTTGAACTCTGGAAGCGCGACGCCGCATAGGCATGACCTATGGACGGATCATGTCCTTCACCCTTCACAGGCCTGGCAGACGACGGAAACATCTCAACACAGCATCGTCGCTGATCTGGTCCGGAAAACGATACCCCAAGTCTCGCGCCTTTACATTGATGGTCGCCAAAGCAAACCAGACGCACCTGTCCATGAATGTCCTGAGAGTGGCGCATGAAAAATTTGCATTTGCTTAAATTGAGGGCAAACGCTCACTTTCACTTCAGTTGTATGACTTCTCTGCCAATGCCGACCTGCTGAATGACCGGATTCCGGTCTTCGCGGACAAGTCGTTGTGTAAAACCAACGCCCGTTCACACCTGCTTTCTTAAGCACGCTGGCCGATCATGTTCCAAAGAGCAATACGCAGGCCAGCCGTGCTTGACCTGCAAGAACATGAGGGACGTTATGGGGCGCTTATCGATTGCCCGACTGCTGATCCTTTTTGCGGTCGTGGTTGTTTCCGGCTTAGCAGCATCAATTGGGCTACAGAGCTACACCTTGGAACGGCTGAAGATTAAAGGGCCGATCTACAGCACGATTATCGATGGCAAGGATCTGATTGCCGACATTCTGCCACCGCCTCTCTATGTGGTCGAAGCGTATATGCTGGCGAATGAAACAGCATTGCATCCCCAACGGGCTGGTACGAACTTGGCGAACATCGATGCGCTGGCATCCGAATATGAGGTTCGCAGACAGTATTGGAAAGAGTCAGCGCTGCCGCAGTTTCTGCAAGACAAGCTGCTTGCTGATGTTCTCGTCAAGGGTGACGCCTTCTGGAGCGATTTCCGGGCAAAATTCCTGCCGGCTGTGGCCACCGGGGATGCCGAAGAAATGCGTCAAGTCACCACCATACTGGCTGACCGCTTCTGGGCTCATGACGTCGCTGTCCGCGAACTTGTCGATATGGCCGGCCAACATCTTGTCGCTCAAGAAGACATGGCCCAGAATACATCCAGCTCCCTCGGACTGGCTGCGGGAGTCGGGAGTGCACTGTCGGTTGCACTCTTCATCACGGGGATATGGTTCTTCCGTCGCCGTGCGATTGTGCCTCTGTCACGCATCACCAACTACATGTCAGTGCTTGCGGCAGGGGATCTCAGCAAGGAAGTCCCGTTCTCCTCGCGAAGCGACGAAATCGGCACCATGGCGCATTCCGTGGAAGTGTTCCGTCAGGCCGCTCTGGAGCGAAAGCGCATGCGTCTGGATGTCGAGGAGGCTCGTACGCGCAGCGAAGCGGAGCGGCTCCAGCGCGAGAAGCTTACTGCTGAGCAAGCAGCAGCTCTTGCCCAGGTTGTCGACACTCTGGGCGCCGGGCTCGCCCGGCTCGCCGAGTGCAACATTCGGTACACGATTGACGAACCGTTCAGTGGTGAATTCGAACCGTTGCGACGGGATTTCAACACTGCATTGGCCGCCTTCCAGGCAACCCTTGTAGATGTGCTGGAAGCAACCAAAACAATTCATGAGAATGGACTGGAAATGCGTTCGGCTTCTGAAAACCTGGCGCGGCGCACCGAGCAACAGGCAGCTGCACTGGAGGAAACCTCTGCTGCCCTGGAGCAGGTTGCCGTCACCGTCAAGCAGTCGTCTGAACGGAGCATGGACACAAAGCGGCTTGTCGGAGAAGCGAAGGTCTGCACGGAAGAATCGAGCAAGGTCGTGAATGATGCCATCGACGCGATGAAACGAATTGAGCAGTCATCCAACGAGATTGGCCAGATCATCGGCGTGATTGACGAGATCGCGTTCCAGACCAATCTCCTGGCTTTGAATGCTGGCGTGGAGGCCGCGCGGGCTGGGGAAGCAGGAAAGGGCTTTGCAGTCGTTGCCCAGGAGGTTCGCGAACTTGCCCAACGCTCAGCGACGGCTGCGAAGGAGATAAAGGTCCTGGTTGCCAATTCGGGTACGGAGGTTGATGCTGGCGTCAGACTGGTTGCCGAAACCGGAACTGCCCTGAACCGGATTCAAGATTATGTCCAGACGATAAACCGCAATGTTGAAGCCATATCAACTGCAGCGATGGAACAGGCTGTTGGACTGAAACAGATCAGTTCTGCAGTCAATGATCTCGACCAGATGACGCAGCAGAATGCTGCGATGGTCGAAGAGACGTCCGCTATCAGCCATACCTTATCTGGAGGCTCGACGCATTTGACCGAGCTGGTCAGTCGCTTCACCCTTAACAGGAGGAGCAAGGTCCGTGATCGAGGTGACGTCGCACATGATCATGAACAGACCCGGGACGCGGTCGTTCCCAAAGTGGCATAATGTCATGAAATGATCCTTTGATCCCCGGTACTTAAGGACCTGGAGAACCGAATAGCATGGCGCCTTAGCTGTCGCCCTGCTAGATTTATGAAGAACATCGAATTCAGGAAGGTGCAGCTATGGACGAGACATCCCGTGTGCAATTGTCTCACCTTCTCGAGCAAATGATCATCAAAAACGAAGCTCTAGGGCAGAAGGTCACGGCCTTGACCATGGTTTGTGCCTACCTTCTGACGGAGCAATGCCGGGCAAGCGACGATCCGAAAGCCACGCTCGCTCGCATGGAAGGCGAGCTCGGTGGAATGACCGAGGCGATCGCGCTGCAATACAAGGGTGAAACAACTGTGGCCGGGAGCTCCACCGTCCACATCACCCAGGTAATCGAATCGGTTCTTCGTCAAACAAGTGATGTCGTCCTTAATCTGATTTGACGCATGTTCTCCGCAAACCGTGGTATGAGTTCTGCCCGTGGGATGAAGATCCGGGTCTTTCGATGGCCCCCGATCGAACACGCATCCTGCATGATAAGTTGTTGTTTTTGTTGCATACGAAATCTCGAAAACCCTCCGAATTGATAGGTTTGAGCGCTTGTCATCCAAGCCTATGGCCGCCGATATCTGGTTAGGCCGATAAAAGTGCTTCTGCAGGCAATGCGCTTGCCGCTTCTATCAATCTCTAATGAAAGTCCGTAACCATCATCCCATATCCTGATGGCGCCGCTGGCAGCCAACACGCAGATCAGGTCAGAAGCCATTCGCCATGAAACACTATCCGATCGGGCCGAACGAAACAAAACGCCTGCATGCCCTTGAGAGCATTGCCAGCGCAGAGACGCAATCAAACCAAGCTCTGCAGGCAGTTTGCCGGACGGCCGAACGGCTGTTTGGAGTACCGATTGTCCTCGTCTCGCTTGTTGAAACAGACCATCAATGGTTTGCGGCAAAATGTGGTTTGACCATTGATCGAACTGCGCGCGAGATTTCGTTCTGTGCCCATGCAATTTGCCGGGATGAGGTTCTGGTCGTTGAGGATGCGCGGCTTGATGAGCGGTTTTCTGACAACCCGCTTGTCACCGGCGCGCCCGGAATCAGGTTCTATGCCGGCGCGCCCCTCATATTTGAAGAGGGCGTGCGGATTGGTACGCTTTGTCTGATCGACCGTAGGCCGAGAGCCTTGTCAAACGAGGACCGGGAGCGGCTGATTGATCTTGCCGCTGTGGTGACATCGATCCTGCAGTTGAACAGATCGAGAGCTGACGCCTTGACCGATAATGCCGAGCAGAAGGCCAGGCAGGAGGCTCTTGCTGTCACGAACAAATCGCTGACGGAATCCAAAGGGCGGCTATCGCACTGGACTCGGTTGTCCTCCGATTGGATATGGGAGACCGATGCAGACCATAGGTTCACTTTTGTGGAGGGCGATTCTGTCGCCCATCGCCTGGATTTCGCGGCATGGATCGGTGGAAGGCGCTGGGAGATCCTCGGCGACACCACAGAGGATCAGCTTGTTTGGAAGCGATATCGTGCAATGGTAGAAGGGCAACAGCCGATCCGCGAATTCTGCTTTTCCACCAAACGAACAGACGGCGAAACCATCGTTGTCGAAATCAACGCAGATCCTGTTTTCAATGACCAGCAAGATTTCATTGGATACAGGGGGATAAGCCGCGACGTTACGAATCGAGAAGAGCTCCTCAAGCGCCTCAAGCGCGCGGAACTGATTGCGAATGAAACACAACATGCAATCATCATCACTGATGAGTTTGCCCGCGTAACCTGGACCAATCCAGCCTTTACGACCATGACCGGTTACGGACTTAATGAAGTCAAGGGCCGAACACCGGGCTCTGTTTTGCAATGCGCAGAAACCTGTCAGGAAACCGTCAAGGCGATCCGAACGGCCTTGCGTCGTGGCGAAGGGATAAGGACAACGATCCTCAATCAGGCAAAAAATGGAGAACGCTACTGGCTGGACATTGAGATCCGTCCGGTCCGTGATGCCGATGGGCGTCTGGAAGGCTTCATAGCCCTGGAAAATGATGTAACTGCGTGGATCAACGAGACCAATCGAAAAAGTGCAGTGTTCGAAAATGCCACTGCAGGAATTGTCATTCACAATGCAAGCGGCGCGACGGTCGACTGCAATCAAGAGGCCTTGCGCATTCTGGGTGTCACGGCAGATCAACTTCTGGGGCGCACAGTCACCGATCCGGCCTGGCATCTTGTCAACGAGCATGGCGAACCCTTGAGTTTCCACGAGGCTCCTGCCGTACGTGCCTTGACCGGCGATACTCCGGTCCGGAACCAGATTGTCGGTGTCCGACATGCCGATGGTCGCTGCCGATGGTTGCGGGCCAATGCGCAGGTGTTCCTAGTCGACGCCAACGAGCGCCAAGTTCTGGTCAGCTTCACTGATGTCACGGAAGAAGAAGACGCGCGCCGCGAGATAGAGAAGGGCCGCGAACTTCTGTCGAGCATTATCGAGACCATTCCCGATGCTGTCGCCGCTTACGATGCTGATGACCGGCTCCTCCTCTGCAATTCCGCATACAAACAGTTTTACTCCACATCTGCGCCGGCCATAGAAACAGGTACGCCGTTTTCGGACATTCTTCGCTATGGCCTCGCGCGAGGACAATACAAGGATGCGGGTCGAAGCGAGAGTGAGAGGGAAAGATGGCTGGCTGACCGTCTGAGGCGGCATAGGGACCCCAAACCCGAAACCATGCTCCAGCATCTGGACGACGGACGCTGGCTCCAGGTACGGGAACGCCTTTCGCCATCCGGGATCATCGTTGGAGTTCGGACAGACATTACTGCCATCAAGCGTGCCGAGGAGAGGATTCGGATTGCTTCAGAGTCGGACCACCTGACGGGATTAGCCAATCGCAATGCTTTCCTGCAGCGTTTCAAGCGGACGCTGGAAGGAGGACGGCATAACGACCGCAAGGGCGTCGTGGCTCTGATCGATCTTGATCACTTCAAAGACCTCAATGATACTTCTGGTCATGACGTCGGCGATGCCTTTCTTCAACAGATATCGGAGCGACTTCAGGGTGCCGTAAGACCGAATGACACCGTGGCTCGACTGGGCGGCGACGAATTCGCCCTGTTGCTTCCGGGCATCACCGATCGATCCCAAGCAAAAACTGTTATCGCCCGTCTTATTGCCAATGTTACCCGGCCGCTTTCAGTTGGCGGGAAGCAAATAGACCCACAAATGTCTGTGGGCGTGGCCATGTATCCCGAGGATGGGAAAGATGTGACAACTCTTCTTAAGAATGCCGATATCGCAATGTATGAGAGGAAGAAGAGCGGTCGTAACGGCATCACGATTTTTGACCAGCAGCAGAAGCAGCAGTTGTCGCGTCGCAATTATGTGGCCGAATGCCTGCGAGAAGTTCTGCGCACGGATGGTCTTGACGTAGCATTCCAGGCGCAGGTTGATCTGCAAACCGGACGCCATCTGGGGTTTGAAGCGCTTGCACGCTGGAGCCATCAACAGGAGACAATTTCGCCAGCAGAGTTCATTCCGATCTCAGATGAGTTTGGCCTTTCAGCTGACATTGATCTGCAGGTTCTCAAGAAGAGCCTGAAGCGCATTCGCCTTCTGAAGGACGCGGGATTGGATCCAGGACGTGTCGCTGTCAATCTTGGAACGCTCACGCTACGAGATACCGCGTTACCCGAACGAGTGAAGGATCTCCTGGACAAACACGGCCTGAACGCAAGCGATATCGAGATAGAAGTGACCGAAAGTGTCATGATCGGTCGGGGGCACGAAAAGGTGAAGGGTAACCTGCTTTCGCTGCAGCGTCTGGGCGTGTCGGTCGCCTTGGATGATTTTGGAACGGGCTATGCATCCTTGACGCACCTGAAGGATTTTTGTGTCGACAAGATCAAGATCGACCGGGCTTTCGTCAGCGAAATCGCATCGGATCGCAGTGACGAAATGATTGTCAAAACGATCATCTCGCTGGCGAGATCACTGAATATAAGGGTCGTTGGCGAAGGAATTGAGACCGAGGTTCAGGCAAAGATGTTGGCGGGTTATGGCTGTCATGCGGGACAGGGTTTTCGTTTTCACCGGCCGGACGTTTGTCTTGAAAGCATCGGTCGCTACCTGAAAGGCTCAGTCTCCCCACCAACGGGCGGGGCTTGAAGAAGCATGTGCGACCTGAATTCGATATCGACCGTTGCCCCTCGCTGCGCCGAGCACGGCGCGGTCTCGCTTTAGAAGGTCCTCCATCCTGTGCTTTTGCGGTTGTCGAGGCCGTCGCGGGCCTGTGTCTGGCGGCTCCGAGAACACTTGGCTGCGGCTGAACTCTTTTTTGAGCTGGTGTAAGCGCCCAGTGACCGACACGCGCAAAAGGTGCCGAACATGACGAGGCTGTTGATTTACGACAGCGCTCTGCATCTGGAGTCAAACTTAATGTGCGGAACTCGCAAAAAATCGATCCAGGCTGGCTTGCCTTGTGCTTTCGCCGGTTGCACTCTCTTCAAACGCTCTGGTGATGAATTCGCCGGTTTTTGGGTCAGGTTAACAAACTAAGGAAATGAGAGGACGACTTGAGCAATCCCCGCGCCGTTCTGATTGACAACCACCCCGGACGCTCAACCCAGACCTTCGGTCTTGCGGTTCAGATCGGTACCGACCCAGGCCTGATCCACGAACCATCGGTTGGCGTTGTCGGTACAAGAGGTGATAGCCAGTGTTATCTTGGCGTGGCTGCAAAGGTGGAGGCGATCCACGAGGCGCTCAAGCGCCGGATAGGACGCGGGGAAGGGCAGCTGAAGTATCGCCTCGTGCAGCCAGAGTTCACCATTGCGACGTCAGACGGAATGCGCAATGGCACGCCCGAAATGCGCTATTCGCTGCTTGGTCGAGAGATAACGCATGATGCACTCTGCGAGCACTTCAGCGCGACCGGACTTGCCGGTGCGATTGCAGTCGTCGCCTGTGACAAGCCGCCGGTCGGAACTCTCGCTGCGATGCTTGAGCACAACCTACCGGCCATCATCATGTCCGATGGTCCAATTCGTCCCGGCAAGGACCCGAATACGGGCGAAGCTCTCGACATAGTCAGCGCGTTTCAGGCTGCCGGCCATCCGGACCCTGAATACAGGCACCACATTGCCTGCCACGCCTGTCCGGGTTTTGGCAGCTGTGGTGGCATGTTCACTTACAACACGATGCAGACGTTTATCGGTGTTTTGGGAATGCAGCCACTTCACATGGTCGCACCTGCGTCAGACGACCCGAGGCGTTTGCATGAGTTCCCCGACCAACTGGTTACGATCCTGGCCCGCATGATCGAGAAGGATCTCAAGCCTCGTGATATTGTGGTGCGAGATTCCCTGCGAAACGCCACAATCGTTGCCATGGCGATCGGTGGCTCGACGAATGCGCTGCTGCATGCACCGGAGATTGCGCGCGCCGCAGGTTTTGAGGACTTCTGGAAAGACATAATAACCCCAGAGGAGTTCAATCATCTGTCGCGTAACGTTGTGCCGGTTCTGACCAATGCGCGGCCCTATGGCACATATTCGATGGTCGACATTGACCAAGTTGGCGGGGTGCAGGTGATCGTGCGCGAACTGCTCGAGGCGGGGATGCTCAATGGTGACGTCCTGACCTGTACCGGGGAGACGCTTGCCGAGCAGGTCGCCAGCCTTAACGCGAAACGGGCTGACGGTGTTGTCATCTATCCTGTTGAATCGCCGTACAAACCAACCGGCGGCCTTCGGATGCTTGGCGGGAACCTGTCACCGGAGTTTTCGGCGATCCTGAAGCTGGCGGGTGTCGAAGGTGGATTGGAGAACAACGTGTTCCGTGGCAGGGCACGTGTGTTTGACGGACAAAAGGCACTTCTGGAGATGCTGGACAAGACGCCCGAGGCTTTCCAAAACAACGATATGATCATTGTCCGCTACGAAGGGCCAAGTGGCGCTCCCGGCATGCCGGAAATGCTTGATCCGACGGCTCGCATCACGACACTCTGTCGTGAGCGTGGTATAGTGATTGCCCTGATGACCGATGCACGCTTCTCCGGTGGCTCGATCGGGCTCGTGATCGGTCATGTTGGTCCGGAAGCCGCCGTTGGTGGTCCGATCGCTCTGGTCGAAGATGGCGACGAAATTGTTGTTGACCTCAACACCAATGAAATCAACTGCAGTGCGCTTGAGGATCCGACGGTTCTGAATTCGCGCAAGGCTGAGTGGGACAAAGTCGTAGCAGCGAACGGCGGCGTTCATCCGCTGTGCGGGATAGCAGACACGCGCTTATTGCATCGCGCTCGCCATATGGCCGTGCCTGCGCGTCGCGGCGCAGGTCTCCACCCCAACCAAACCGTCTGGGTGCGCGATCCACGTGACGCCGGGCGATCAGACTTTGTTCCCCGGAACAAGTTCCGGTAGGCGCCAAGGGAACCCTTGAGGAGCATCCATAAAAGGCGACCCTGGATCAGCCAGGCGGGTGGTCTGGCTTGATGCGGCAAGCTGGTGACGTCACGCCTGATGACTTGCGACACTGCGTCCACATGGTCAGCGTGATGGCACATGTCTCGCCCAATTGCAGCCAAGCCCGCGCATGACAGGAGTGGCAGCAGGATTCCGGTTGCGTGATCCGGCGTGCAAGACTTGCCCTACCAGCGAGTTGTTCGACGTTCTATTTTTGACAGCTTTCGGATTCATCTGACCAACCGCCTTGGGTGACAGTCCGGTGCGAAGACGGATACCAAATGTCGATCCCATAGGTCCCTATGATCGAGATTTGGTATGACCTTGCGGCTCGACTGCTTCGCACGCGGTGTCATCCGATGGATGATGGTTCAAGGTTCCATGGGGATCACGCCGGCGCTCCCGTCGCTCATTGTGTTGCGGGAATGTCTACATGGCTCAATTTTGCGTGGAAACCACCAGAGACCAATCGACACCGGATGCGCCAGGTATGTGCTCAGGTGTTGCAGTCCAAGACAGCCGATCCTTCAAGCCAAAGCCATACGCGATGCAAATCGGACACCGCAGATGGCGCGTAAGAGGCTTGGCGCAATACAAGCCGCTTCCAAAGGATGCCAAACTGCACGAGCGGCCGTTCAGCCAGATGCCATCTACAATCAGTAATGCATGGCATCAGCCATCTGCATGACTTCCAGCGCCGATTGCGCGACAATGTCGGCTCCGAGGCTTTTGAAAGTTTCTGGCTGCAATCTTACTGCCGGTCCACCGATTGCAACCTTGGTTCGTCTTGTCATTGGACTTGCATGGATCCGACGGATTGCGTCAGAGCATTGCGTCGCATCGGAAACCTGCCCAACCGATATGCCAAGCAGTTGGTAGCGAGCCTTGAGCAGCTTTTCATAAAGGCTGTCATCGACCTCAAGCTCGACGCCGCCGTCAACTTCCCACCCCATATCCCGGAAGCAGGTGGCGACGATGGATACGCCAATGGTGTGCATGGTGCCTCGGGTTCGGGCAAGCAGAAGGCGCCGATCAGGCCTGCGTTCCTTCACCAGTTTGGCACTGGTGTGTGACAGGTGGTTGATGATCATCCCCAGTCGAGTGGAGGCGACGGCGATCTGCATGAAATCCGCTTCGTCGGTGCACCAGAGGTTACCGAGTCTCGCCGCGACGGGTGCGAAAAGCTGGATTGCGAGCGTTTGCATGGGGACATCGCTTCGCTGCAATTCCTCCATCAGGTCTCGGTGGCTGCGGGGATCGGCGTCAATCAAGGATCGGATCAAAGCCGCGCGATAGCGCGTCGCTTTTTCGGTACCAGGCATCTGACGTGCCACGGGGTCCAATTCGGGATGCAGTCGCAGATCAAATTCCTCGGGAATATCCTTGGCGTCTGGTCGCGCGGTCAGTTCAGGGTGGCCGGCACCAACCATGCGTGAAACGCGGCCACGGATGGCCTGTTCCAGGATCTGGTGGTCACGGTTGTTCAAGTGCGCGTCTGCGCGAGGTTGTGTGGAAGGGCTGTTTTGCGGCATGCCGGGGATCGATTGTCCCCTTTCGTCCGGCGGCCCCTCGGAATCATTGCTGGCCATTTCCCCCTCCCGGTAACAGGCCTTGATCGTCTGGCTCCTCCGACGGCTTAAGCTACCGCATCAGAGAAGCTGCGCCAAACAGATTGTAGTCTAATATTGACGAATTCTGTTTTAGGTGCAGTGCAGCAACCCTTTGGTGATGATTTTGCCCTTCTTCTATGGAAAGATGTCAAACTCGTTCTTCTGCGGTCTCGCCTGTGCTTCGTTGTTTCGTTTTTTCCCAGACCTCGCGGACGAAACCTGCAATCTGATGGGCATTCAGACCGGCTTCCTCATACATTTCCTCCGGCGACCCCTGTGCAATAAAGCTATCCGGCAAAGTCATGCTACGGATTGCGCACCGGCCATCCAGAAGTCCAGTATCAGCCAGATGGTGAAGAACCAGCGCCCCGAAGCCGCCGGTTGCGCCTTCTTCAATCGTCACGACTACTCTGTGCCTGCCGATCAGATCTGAGATCAAGCGCTTATCCAGTGGCTTGGCAAAACGTGCATCGGCAATGGTGGCCGAGATGCCCGCACGTGCCAGCATTCGGTGCGCAATCAGACATTGCTCAAGGCGCGCACCGAATGAGAGGATCGCGACATCCGTCCCATGCTCAACAATTCTTCCCTTGCCGATCTCAAGAGGTTCCGGACATTCCGGTATTGGAGCCCCGGTCCCTTCACCGCGTGGATAGCGAAATGCGATCGGACCCTCGTCGTGACGAGCAGCTGTTGCGATCATGCGGGCCAGTTCCGCCTCGTCGGCTGCAGCCATCACGGTAAAACCAGGCAAGTTACATAGGAATCCGACGTCAAAGGCGCCTGCATGGGTTGGTCCATCTGCGCCAACCAAGCCGGCCCGATCTATGGCAAAACGGACCGGCAGGCCCTGCAGAGCCACATCGTGAACGATCTGGTCATAAGCCCTTTGGAGAAAGGTTGAATAGATCGCGCAAAACGGTCGCATGCCGCCGGCCGCCAATCCGGCAGCAAAGGTTACGGCGTGCTGTTCTGCAATACCGACATCGAAGCTACGCTCCGGAAAGGCCTTCTGGAACAGGTCGATCCCCGTACCCGTTGCCATCGCGGCAGTGATCGCGACGATACGGGGGTCGCGCTCGGCCTCGGCGATCAGGGATTTGGCGAAAACCTTCGTGTAGCTGGGTGCCTTGCTGGCGGTCTTTACCTGCTGCCCGGAAGATACATCGAAGTTTGCTACCCCGTGGTATTTGTCTTCCGATGCTTCGGCATAAGCATAGCCCGCGCCTTTTCGCGTTACGCAGTGGAGCAGGACCGGACCGTTTGCGTCCTGTTTCAGCGCCGTCAGCTTGTCCAGCAGCGTGTCGAGGTCATGACCATCAACGGGGCCGTGATATTCAAAGCCCAGATGTTCGAAGAGACAACGATTGCTCATGGTCTGGGACAGGCCGTCACTCTCGCCTGCTGCGACGAGGCTGGAAAGGTAAGAGGAGAAGGCTCCGGTCGAGGGTGAGATCGACATCGTATTGTCGTTGAGGATGACAAACAGTCGTTTGCCCAATGCGCCCGCATTGTTCATCGCTTCATAGGCCATGCCGGCTGACATGGCGCCATCTCCAATGACACAAACAACCTCGCCTCGGTCGGCTCCGAGTTCTCGAGCAACTGCGAAGCCGAGTCCGGCAGAAATCGAGGTTGAAGAGTGAGCGGCGCCAAAGGGGTCGTAAGCACTCTCGCGACGCCTTGTGAAACCCGAGAGCCCATGGCGTTTGCGCAATGTACGCATCTTATCGCGACGGCCCGTCAGAACCTTGTGAGGGTAGCATTGATGACTGACATCCCAGATCACCTTGTCCACCGGCGCATTGAACACGGCGTGAAGGGCGACCGTCAGTTCAATCACCCCAAGGCTTGAGCCGAGATGACCGCCTGTCTCTGAAACAATGCGGATGATTTCGTTTCGAAGCTCAACGGAGAGCGCGTTCAGTTCCGGTCGAGACAGTGCTTTCAGATCCTGGGGATCGTTTATGCGATCGAGACAGGGTGTCAGCGTGGACACTACGTTTTCAGAACTCAAGCCCATTGCGATTTCCTCCCGCGCATGAGCCCAACGTGCCATTCGATAGCTTTGGTTTCCCTTGGCTTACACACGACCGATAGGGTCTGTGTGGGATCGGCTGGCAATTGGCTTTGCTTTCACATAATCAGGGAAGTGTCGCGATCTGTAAACTTCTTTTTACACTTTTGCCGGAATCCAAGTTGACACTTCTGCCAAGCGAGAATTCCGGCAAGGGGTCATTTACTGTGCCGTGCTGAACTGCTTGAGATAGGCGATGACGTCTGCAAGTTCCTTTTCGTCCTTAAGGCCGGCAAAGGCCATTCGGGTTCCCTTCACCACGCCGCGCGGATTGGCGAGATATTCGGTCATCAAGGCATCGTCCCAGACCTTGCCTTCTCCGAACGCAACCATTGCATTGGAGTACTTGAACCCTTCAAGTGCGCCAGGCTGACGTCCAAACACATTCTGCAGGTGTGGCCCTACCTTGTTCTTGTCGGTTTCCACATTGTGACAGGCGGAACACTTCTTGAATACCTGTTCGCCAGCGGCGACATCGCCCTCCTGCGCCATGGCCATGGACGGAACCAGGAACAATGCGGCAAGTGCGTAGGCAGCAGTCATTTTCGGCATTTTCATCCTCCCATAGGATCGTTGATGAGTTGAACATAGAGCAAGAGACTTCTTCTTCAAGCAATCTTTCCGGGCGCTGGTTTCGGGTTCATTCCGAATTCGGCATCCCCATTTTCAGCAAGTACTCCCTTTTGCTTTTGCAGCATCTAGCAAGTGTGTAGTCTCCTTCGGCAATCGCAACCAAACAGGAGATCGCAATGGCTGCCGTCATCTTCACCGTCATAGTGCTTGCTGCGGCATCGAGTGGAGCGCTGTTCAAGCCAGGCGATTGGTATGCCGGCCTCAAGAAACCATCCTGGACGCCCCCGAATTGGGCTTTTCCTGTTGTCTGGACACTTCTCTATCTGATGATTGGTTACGCTGGCTGGCTGGTCTGGCAGGAGGGCGGCTGGTCTATGCCGCTCCTGTTCTGGGGTATCCAGATCGTGGTCAATGCCGCATGGTCCTGGCTGTTCTTTGGGCTCCGGCGTATGGATCTCGCATTCGCAGATGTCAGTGTCTTGTGGCTGTCCGTCGTCGGGTTCATCGTGACCGCCTGGTCGTCTGTGCCAATGGCTTCGCTCCTGTTCATTCCTTATCTGTTATGGGTCACCACGGCCGCCATGCTCAATCACTCCGTCTGGCGTTTGAACCCCGAGGCGTGACCTGCCAATCGGCTTGCGACGTCGACGGCGTGGCTGAGGAGCGAGCCTCCGAGAAAAGCCGCGATCACGAATAGATTGCCGTCGGTCAGAGCAAGGCCAAGGGCGACCAGAAGACAACTGCCCGACAGGGTGTTCGGTAGAAGCAGCATGAAGCGCTTCCGGGGGGCGGCGGAGGCGACCGAGAGCAAGGCGATTTCGGCCCAGAGAATGACAAGGGCAATGACAGCAATCCAGCCGGACTGGAAAAGATAAATCACAAAACTCATTGCTGTCTCGCGGGCAAGCCGACCAATTGTCTCAGATCCTTGATGAAAACTCTAAGATGTGCGTAGGGATCGCGCTTGACCAATCGCTTGTTGAGATAAGATTCCCAGGTGAGACGCTGAACATCGGGGTCTGCGCACATGGCAACGAATTTTTCGCGCATGCGGTCACTCCGATACCAGACAGCCTGCATGATGCCGAGGATCAGGAATACCTTGCCATGATCACGCATGAAGCGGCGTCTCGTCTCCTTGAGGGCGCGCGTATCTCCTGTCGCAAGGCAAGTTGCCACTGTATCGGCTGCGAGCTGCCCGCAGAGCATGGCATAGAAGATACCTTCACCCGATGATGGAGCGACGGTTCCTGCGGCGTCGCCGATGAGCAGAACATTGCGTCCATTGTCCCATCGCCGCATGGGCTTCAATGGAAGTGGCGCTCCTTCCCGCCTGACCGTGCGCGCCTCGCCCAAACCGGCTGCGAGACGCAAGTCTCCGGTGGCCTGCCGCAGATTGTGCCCCTTCGATGCGGAGCCACATCCAACGGATGTCAATTCGCCATGGGGAAAGACCCATCCGTAGAAGTCAGGTGAGATGCGACCGTCATATATCACGTCGCAGCGATCCGGCTCGAACCCGTTAGCGATTGTCTCTTTGGGGCTTTCAACGATCTCATGATAGGCGAAGACATAAGGCGGCTTCTTTCCCTTCGAAAAGGAAAGGCGGCGCACGACCGAGTTCGCCCCATCGGCGCCGATGACAATTCGTGCGGCCAGCCTGGTTGCCGTAGTACTGTCCCGTTGGCCCGTCTTCTGAAGCGTCAACGCAACAGTTCCGTCTTCCTGCTGCTCCAGGTCTTCAAGCCTGCCTCTGAAATAGGTTGCTCCCGCTGTTTCGGCGCGCGCCCTCAGGTACGGGTCGAACGTGGCGCGATCGACCATTCCGACGAAGCCGATATCACCAATTCTCATCTCCACCGTTTTGCCGGAAGGCGCGATTATGCGCGCGGCGTTTGCCCGAGCCACAAGCATGTGTTCAGGGATCGAAAAATCCCGCAAGGCCCGCGACGGTATTGCTCCGCCGCAGGGCTTTATGCGGTTGTCAGGGTCAACAAGCAAAACGTGGTGCCCGGTCCTGGACAGACATTCGGCCGCGATCGCCCCGCTTGGGCCGCCGCCGATGACCGCAACATCGAAAAGTGACTGCATGGCATGCTCCTCCTCAATCATTTTTCAGTGCTGGCTTGGCCATCATTCGGCCGGTGCCGGAGCGGTCTGTCCATTCAACGATATCTGCAAATTGTCAGTTTTCAGGCGTTTCTTGTGCGCGGTGATCCGTAGTGCAATCAGGCTTGAAAGCAGGAAGAGAAGGGCTTCGAACCCGAAAACCAGCGCGAATGCTTCTCGATTGTCTCCAAGCAGGAGGCGTCCAAGATCCAGCAGGACGGTCCCCAGAACCCCGCCAAGGCCAAAGGAGATTGCCTGGGCTGCGCCCCATACGCCCATGCGCATCCCTTCATTTGCACTGGCGCCATTGCTCGCGAGCAGCATCATGGTGCCAATTGCCGCAACGGCAAATGCGCCATTCATGGCGCCGAGCAGAAAGACGTTGATCTGCAGCGGCCACACCGGCGCAAAGAAAGCTGAAATCGAAAGGGCTGCGAGTGCCATGGCGGAGCCAAGGCAACCCAGAGCGATTATCAGTTTCGGGAGCCCCGGATAACGTCTTCCGAAAAGGGTGCTGCACAGGCCGACCATCGCCATCCCAAGTAGAATGCCGGCGTGCTGCGTACCCGACAGACGCGTTGTCTCTCCCGGTGTCATGTCGAACAACAGCCCGGCAAATGGTTCAAGGATCAGATCCTGTGTCGCATAGGCAAGCATCGAGACCAGAATGAACAGTGTGAAAAGCCTGGCTTCTCCATCACTCCAAACTTCATCCAGACTCTCGCGAAAGCTTGTTGCCTTGTTGCGATCCGCTCGGACTTCGAAGGAAGGTCTATTCTCTATCCCGCGGATAGCCATCGCTGCGATGGTCCAGACGACGACCCCTGTTATGGCGGTCACTGCGACAAGACGGCCATGCGAGTAAGGGTCCAGATTGAGACCGGTCACAACCGAACTCACCACAATCCCGGCTATCATCATCATCCAGGTAATGGTTGCTGCGGCGGCTCTGCGTTCCGGTGCGGTCTTGATCGCAATCAGCGTGAGAAGCGAAGTGCCACAGGCGCCGATGCCGATGCCGATCAGGATGTAAGCGAGGATCGCCAAGCTGAGACCCAAGGTGAAATTCTGTTCGAAGACGAGAGTGGTCGAGGCGGCCCCTGTGCCGGCAGCGGCAAGGAGAGCAAGTCCTCCAAGGATCCAGAGAGTGCGCGATCCGCCTGTGTCTGACCAATGACCCCAGACGGGTCGGGATATCTGAACCGCATAGTGAATGCCAACCAGCATGCCGGGGATCATGGCGGCAAGTCCGAGTTCGACGACCATCACACGATTGAGCGTCGAGGTCGTCAAAACGACGATCGCGCCCAAGGCCGCTTGAATAAGGCCCAGCCGGACAATGGAGAGCCAGCCGAGCCCTTGTGAATTGATATCGCCGGGACCTGGGATGGCTCTTGTTCGGTGCATTGCCCTATCCTCAGAGCTGCATGGCAAAAGGTGCTGTCATTGCTCGCAGTGCAAAGGCAGAGACCATCATGCCGCTCACATAGAGTGCGACCCCGATTGCGGAATACCAGACCGCATAGCGAACAGGATCGCGAACGAAACGGACCATGCAGATGATTTGCAGGGTCAGGAGGGCACTGACAGCGAATGCGTGATAGGGGGCGCTCCACGCAAAGAGGAGCGCGAGAATCGCCGCCTGCGGCAGCGCCATGACGAGGCAGGCAATGATGGCAGCCGGTAGGGCGCCATGTTGCACCGGCAGCGTCATGATCCCGAGCTCGCGATCACCCTTGATTGCCTTGAAGTCATTCAGGGTCAGAATACCGTGGGCACCTATTCCGTAGAGCAGAGCGATTAACGTCAGTTGCCAGGAAGGGGTCGATCCAAGGATCGCTGCGGCAGCGGTCAACCAGGGCAGGGTCTCGTAACTCAAGCCGACGACACCGTTGCCGATCCAGCCATTTTGTTTGAAGCGGAAGGGCGGGGCGCTATAGCCCCAGGCCAATGCAAGGCCCAGAACGGCAGCCAGCAGTACAAGGGAGCCGAGAAGCGACGCAACGGCGAGGGATAAGCACGACATGCCGATCGCGATGCGGAGGCCCCATTGACCAGGCACGCGTCCGGAGGGGATGACGCGATGCGGTTCATTGATGGCGTCTACATCGCGATCGAACCAGTCATTGACTGCCTGACTGGTGCCGCATAGAAGCGGGCCGGCAAGCAGGATTCCGAGCAGAACCTGAAGTAGTCGACCGTCGATGTAACTGCCGACGGCTATGGCTCCGCATGCATAAGCCCACATTGGTGGAAACCAGGTAATCGGCTTCAGCAAAGCAAGAACAGCGCCCGGCGAGGGCCAGCCTGCAAGCTCCAAATGGGTGCGTATCGAAGACATGACGCGATGCTATGCCTGCATGAGATGAGTGTCAATTAAAATTGACACTCAGGACGCCATGTCAACGTGGATTGACAAGGTGTCAGGCGCGCTGTCGATCAGGAAGTGCCGGGGCGGTAATCCTCCAGGCCATGGCGGCGAAGCTTGATGTAGAGGCTTTGCCTGGAGAGCCCCAGGATCTCTGCCGCATAGGCTCGGTTGTTGTTTGTCTGGTCGAGCGCCGCTTCGATGCAAATCTTCTCGATAACATCCAGAGATTCGCGGATCAGATCCTTCAGTGGAACCTTTCCAACGAGATTTGCAAAGCCTTCCGCTTGATCTGGAACATTCGATGGTTGGAGCGCAATGCGCTCTGTGCCTGCGCCTTGCGGAATGATGATCAGCTGCACGGAACCGTTGTCAGGATTGAGGCGTGCCGACACGGAGACGGAACGTTCACCGGACAAATTGTCTGTAAGAATCGAAGAGAAGCTGCGTACCGTGCGTTCGTCCAGAACGCGCGCGTAAAGCACCCGCATGTCGATTGCTGACTTGGCAAACCAGCTGCTGACATTGCGACCTACGACCTGGCTCAGGGCAGGCGCATGAATGAGGTCAAGGAAGAGCGTGTTGGCGGCGAGAACCTGTCCATCCTGGTCAGTCTGCAATGCGGCTTCCGGCAAATCTGCCAGACTGACGGCGCTTGATATGACCGGTTTCTCAACCCGGTGGGCAACCCCGTTTTGCTTGTCGCCGGCCGGCCAGACAGAGAGGATAAGATTGGTGACGCCGTTTTCGCGATAGGAGCGCAGGCTTGCAGAGAGCCGATCGCCTTTCAATCCCCTGAGGTCATCCACCTGGATGGTGCTGCCGCTGTGGCGCGCTTCGCCCAGAGAGTCGATCAGGCGATCTCTGTCCTGCTTGTGAAAAAGTTCGCGGACTGCTTTGCCAGAAATACTGTTGCCGTTTGAGAGCAGCGAGATCGCAGCCGCATTTGCATCCAGGACGATCTTCTTTTCGCCATCCAGCATCAGATGGGGGATTGCCGAGACTTTAAATGCAGTGCGGTAGCGGGTTTCAGCCTCCTGCAGTTCCCGATAATCGGCTTCCAGCTCCATCTGGGTTTCGACCAGGCGCTGCTGATCCTGCATCTGCTGACGCAGGTCGCGCCCCACAACCAGAGTATAGGGAAAGTCTTTGCCTGAATGGGCCGTGTACACCACCGGCAGGTCGGGTTTCCCGTCGCATCTGTGATTGACCTGATAGCCTTTCGCAGGGTGGTGGTGATCCGGGTCCCGCGACAGCATGGAATCAATTTTCTGCGCCGATTCCATCGTTACCAGCGATCGCAGCGGTTTGCCCACGGCTGACCCGAGACCGTAGAGTTCCAAGCTGCGATCTGCAAAGAAGATGCGGGCTACCACGTCATGATCGTCAACAAGCATGACGATGTCGGCGCCAAGACCGACCAAATTGCCGATCGTATCCAGGTCTAGTGTCTGAAAAAGGCTCGCAACCAGCTTGAAACGTTCCGTCCCGCTGTGACCGTTAAGGGGCTTCATGGGGTGAGCCAATCAATTCCGTTGGTTTTTATCACTGCAGTTTGACCGCCCGCATGAGCCTTCCGGCTGATTCTTTGTAATTCATAGTAGTTTTCGCAGGTTTTCGCTGCTGAGTAAACACTGTCGCATACGCAGTCAATGCCCAATCCTACAAGGAAATCAATGGAATCGAGTGCCGCTGCCCCTCCAACTATAAAGGGAAGTTTTCGATCCTTGCGCTGCAATCTGATCTTCGCCACAAGCGTACGTAATTCATCGCTCAATTCCGAATTGCTCCAGCCGATACAAGCGACATCTGCTTGATCAACAGTGGTAGCAAATATCGGATCGCCAAATTCATTCGGCTCCAGGACGTGACGCTCCCATTCCAGCGTATCGAAGAGCAGACCGAGGAGATGAGGCATGAGAGTGTGCTGTTCACCGGGCGGCGTCAGTATCGCTGCGAAAGGCGTTGAAGGGGTCGGGTTGACAAGTCTCATCTCGAACGACAGCGACAGAATGACCTCCTGTAGCTTCGCTGAACCGATAGTAACGTCGATGAAGTCGCAGCGATCAAGAGCCCATTGCTGTCCGAGCTGTCGGGCTGTCGCCTCAATGAAGAGAACCTTGAAATAGGGCGGCCTGCCGGGAGGCAGATCTGCTTCCAGGAAACCTAAAAGCGTGCCCAGACGCGTCGTGCTCTTGATCACCATTTCACGAAATGTCTTCAAGGCAGCATCATAGGCGGGATCGAATTCAAGCCCGATTTCATACCGAGATGACAGCTTCGCGGCGGCCATGGGCGCGACCGTTCCTTGGATGATGCGTCGAAGTAGGTCGAGTTCCGAGCCCCCTAGATATGCAGTGCTTGCCGGATGTGCAAGGGCCGTTTCTCCGACGCTTCGACTGTTGCCGTGAGCGGATGGAAGGCGATCAAGGTCACTAACTTGTTGAGACAATCTGTCCATGGTCACCGCGCGTTACGCCCCCCTCACCGAAAACGAGCAAGTGTAGTGCTCAGCGGTGCGGTTTGGCGGAGCCTCGGTGCGCCGGCTAGCATCGCTACAATGACTCCTGACCTTCAATATGTAAACAAGAATATACGTCAATTAAAGTTGACACTTTTGCAAAACGGGAGTTACTCTTCCTCATCCTGGTAGCCCTGCGGGATCCGTTCGGGAGAGAGATGGAATGCAATCGGGCCAGACAGATCATGCAAAGAGTGCCTTCGTCCTCTATAGCGAAGAGGAACGCAGGAGGCGTGATGAGAGCCCGTGGACACTTGTCCAGGGTATTCTGGCTCCCGTCCAGTTTATCGTTTTCCTGATCAGCCTCGCTCTCATCCTTCGATATCTCTGGAATGGGCAGGGTCTTTGGGCGGCTGAATGGTCTGTCGTTGTCAAGACGCTGACCCTCTATGCCATCATGATCACCGGGTCGATCTGGGAGAAGAAGGTCTTCGGTTGCTACCTGTTCGCACGTCCCTTCTTCTGGGAGGATGTCTTCTCGATGCTCGTTCTGGCGCTGCACACCGCCTATCTCCTGGCGCTTTATGCAGGATCGCTGACATCGCAGAGCCTCATGCTCGTCGCGCTCGCGGCTTATGCGGCATACATTGTCAATGCCGCACAATTCCTCTGGAAACTTCGAATGGCGCGCCTTGATCATGCCGCGCGTCAATCAAATCCGGTTTCGCCCAGTCCTGCATCGCACCAATCGACCTTGGCGGGAGGTGCGGCATGAACCAGACCAGCCCCACGCCCTGCGCGCCTGTTGCCACTATTCGTCAGCGCGGACAGCACGAAGTCTTTTGTGGCCTGACATCAATCATCTGGCTGCATCGGAAGATGCAGGATGCCTTTTTCCTGGTTGTCGGTTCGAGGACGTGTGCCCATCTCATCCAGTCCGCTGCCGGCGTCATGATCTTTTCCGAACCCCGTTTTGCGACGGCGATCATGGAAGAGCGGGATCTGGCTGGCATGGCCGATATGCATGATGAGCTTGATGGGGTTGTGGAGAAACTGCTGCAACGTCGTCCGGACATCAGGATGCTTGTGCTGGTGGGTTCCTGCCCGTCCGAGGTCATCAAGCTTGATCTTCAGCGCGCGGCGGAGCGCCTCAATCACAGGCTCGCGCCAAAGCATCGGGTGATCAGCTACTCCGGCAGTGGTATCGAGACGACGTTCACGCAAGGCGAGGACAATTTTCTTGCTGCCCTGGTTGCAGATAACGCAGCCAATTCGGCTCAAGACAAAGCCTGCGACCTTGTGATTGCAGGTTGTCTGGCGGATGTGGTGGAGGATCAGTTCAGCCGGCTTCTCACTGCCATGGGCGTTGAGAATTTCTGCTTCCTGCCCGGTCGCCAGAGTGATGGCGTACCACGCATCGGTCCCAAGACACGCTACATCCTGGCGCAGCCTTATCTTGGCGCAACCGCCGCTGCACTCGAAGCGCTCGGTGCCACTCGTATCAACGCCATTTTCCCGCTTGGCGAGGAGGGGACAACTGAATGGCTTCGGGCCATTGCCCAAAGCTTTGGCGTTTCCGAAACGCTTTTCGACACGGTGACAAGCGGTCCCCGCCAGCGCGCGCGGCAGGCCATTAGCCACTATCGTCCCATGCTTGAGGGACGGAGTGTCTTTCTCTTTCCTGATTCACAGCTTGAGCCATCGCTCGCGCGCTATCTCTGCCGCGAGGCCGGCGCTGAAATTATTGAGATTGGCAGCCCCTATCTGCATCGGGAGCATGTCGCCGGTGAGTTTGCCTTGTTGCCTGTTGGGGTTTCGGTTTCCGAAGGTCAGGATGTCGAAGTTCAGATTGATCGTTGCAGGGCGGCCAATCCTGACCTGATCGTCTGCGGGATGGGCCTTGCCAATCCGTTTGAGGCTGAGGGGCGCGTTACGAAATGGTCGATTGAATTCGCCTTCACACCCATCCAGGGCTATGAGCAGGCCGGTGACCTGGCCGAGCTTTTCGCGCGGCCCCTCATGCGCAATGCGATCCTTGCCGAGGGATCACGCAGTTTTGGCGGGGGGCGTCCATGAAGCTCACGATGTGGACATATGAGGGCCCTCCCCATGTCGGCGCAATGCGTGTCGCAGCCTCAATGAAAGGTGTGCACTACGTCCTACATGCGCCGCAGGGCGATACCTATGCAGACCTTCTCTTCACCATGATCGAGCGTCGCCAGTCGCGACCGCCGGTGACCTATACGACCTTCCAGGCCCGCGATCTCTCAGGGTCCACCGCTGATATCTTCAAGTCCGCCTGCCAAGAAGCGGTCCTGCGCTTCAAACCGGAAGCGCTGCTTGTGGGATCGTCATGCACGGCTGAACTGCTGCAGGATGATCCGGGTGGATTGTCACGCACGCTGGACATTAGCGTGCCTGTTGTCCCGTTGGAGCTGCCTTCCTATCAGAAGAAAGAGACCTGGGGCGCTGCCGAGACCTTTTACCGGCTGGTCCGGAGCTTTGCCGGACACGGACAGCGAGCCACGGATATTGCGCCGAACAGTTGCAACATCCTGGGTCCCACCTCGCTCGGCTTTCGCAATCGCGATGACATCACCGAAATCGTGGCATTGCTGAAAGGCATCGGCATTGATATTCGCGTTGTGGCACCGCTTGGTGCGAGCCCAATAGATCTTTCGCGTTTACCGGATGCGGCCTTCAACATCGTGCTTTATCCCGAGATTGCAGATGTCACGGCACGCTGGCTGCAGAAGACCTATGGCATGCCTTTCGTCTCGACGGTCCCGATCGGTGTTGGTGCGACCCGCCAGTTCCTGGCGGATGTGCGGCAAATGGCCGGTCTTGAGGCGTCGGATCATGGCGATGCCTCCCTGGGCGGGACTGACCGTCTGACCTGGTATACCAAGTCTGTCGATAGCAACTATCTGACCAACAAGCGGGTTTTCATCTTTGGTGATGCGACCCATGCAATTGCGGCTGCCCGCATCGCCTCGCGTGAACTCGGATTCAAGGTTTGCGGGCTTGGAACCTATATGCGCGAATTTGCCCGTGATGTGCGGGCTGCCGCACTCGAATATGGTGTCGAGCCGCTGATCAGCGACGACCATCTTGAGGTCGAGCAGGCAATCATTGATGCGCGTCCGGAGCTGGTTCTCGGAACCCAGATGGAGCGGCATATCGCCAAGCGTCTGCGTGTCCCCTGTGCCGTGATCTCGTCACCCGTCCACGTCCAGGATTTTCCCGCGCGCTACTCACCGCAGATGGGTTTCGAAGGGGCCAATGTCATTTTCGACAGCTGGGTCCACCCCCTCATGATGGGTCTTGAGGAGCATCTTCTGTCGATGTTCCGGGATGATTTTGAGTTTCACGACAATGCTTCTGCCTCGCATCTCCATGCTGATGGGGCGGCGCCCGCTGCCCTCAGTGTCGTCGCCTCCACGTCAGCATCAACAGTCGCTGATTTGGTTGAAGACGCAAGCTGGACCTCGGACGCCGAGAAAGAACTGAAGAAGATCCCGTTTTTCGTGCGCGGCAAGGCCCGGCGCAACACGGAAGCATTCGCCGCCGATCGTGGCATTAACCCCATTACCGTGGAGACGTTATATGACGCGAAAGCCCATTTCGCCCGCTGACGCCACCCCGGTTCGGGTGGTCTTCATCACGCTCGACAATCATATTGTCGCGGCTGTCGATGATGCCCGCAAGGCCCTTGCCAAGGATCTGCCCGGTCTGACGCTCAGCGTTCATGCCGCGACCGACTGGAGCGAGAGCAGCGAAAAACTGGCCCGGTGCCGTGCTGCCATTGCAGAAGGTGATATCATCATCGTTTCGATGATTTTCGTCGAAGAGCATGTGCGCGCCATTGCCGATGCACTGGAAGCCAGGCATCGCGCATGTGATGCCATGGTCTGCTGCATGTCAGCCGGTACGATCATGAAGTTCACGACCATGGGTCGCTTCCGGATGAGCGAGGAGCAGAAGGGGCCTCTTGCTCTTTTGAAGAAGTTGCGTGGTAACAGTTCCCGTGGTGGGCGCGATAACGGCAAGACCGCCGGTGAACGGCAGTTGGCGATGCTTCGGCGTCTGCCACAGCTTCTCCGGTTCATTCCCGGCACTGCGCAGGATGTACGAAATTACTTCCTGACCCTGCAATACCGGATTGCCGCCTCCGACGAGAATATCGCCAACATGGTGCGCCTTCTCGTTTCCAAGTATGCCAAGGGTGACCGCAAGCCGCTGACCGGTCAGGTGAAGCCCGCTGACCCCGTAGAATATCCAGAGATCGGGATCTACCATCCACGTCTCACCCCGCGTGTGATGACAAGGCTTCAGGATCTCGACCTTTCTGCCTCAGCGCGTGGTACCATCGGTCTTCTCCTGATGCGGACTTATGTACTGTCGGGTGATACGGGGCACTATGACCGTGTGATTTCCGCAATAGAGGCGCGCGGTTTCAATGTCGTGCCGGTCTTCTGCAGCGGTCTCGACATGCGGGGGGCCATAGATCGTTTCCTCAGTGGCGGGCCAAGCGGTACGCGGATCGATGCGTTATGCTCGCTGACCGGGTTCTCACTGGTCGGTGGACCGGCTTACAGCGATGCAGCCGCTGCTGCTGGCGCTCTGGAGAAGCTTGATGTTCCCTATTTCTCGGCCTTTGTAACGGAGTTTCAATCGAAACAAGCCTGGCAGGCCTCCACCCAGGGGCTGACGCCGATCGAGACCACACTGATGGTCGCCATACCGGAACTGGATGGAGCTATCGGATCCATGGTGTTTGGCGGTCGGTCCGACGACGACGGTCGTGCCAAACCCTGCATCTGTTCGCGGCAACTTACCCAGTGCCCCAGTGGGCGCGCCTGCATGCATCCGGATGATGAGCGGGTGAACCTGCTCGTGGACCGAGTTGCAGCCATGGTCGATCTGCGCCGTCGCCAAAGGTTTGATCGTCGGCTGGCGGTAACACTGTTCAACTTCCCGCCAAACAGCGGCAGCATCGGCACGGCCGCTTTCCTCTCTGTCTTCGAAAGTCTGCATGAGACACTGAAGCGGCTGAAGGCCGAGGGCTATGATGTCGAGGTGCCTGAGAGTGTCGACGACTTGAAGCATATGGTCTTGCAGGGCAATGCTGCCATGCATGGCACGGAGGCCAATGTTCATGCCCTGGTGTCGACTGACGACCACGTTCGTCAGGAACGCCATCTGGACGAGATCGAGACGCAATGGGGGCCAGCGCCCGGTCGCGTCCTCAGCAATGGTCGCGGCATATTCATTCTCGGCCGGCAGTTCGGAAAGCTGCTTGTCGCGCTGCAGCCGCCATTCGGATACGAGGGCGATCCAATGCGGCTGTTGTTTGAGGGTGGGTTTGCGCCAAACCATGCCTTCAGTGCCTTCTATACCTATCTGCAACAGAGCTACCGGGCTGATGCGGTCTTGCATTTCGGCACTCACGGTGCGCTTGAATTCATGCCAGGCAAGCAGGTTGGCATGTCGGGCACATGCTGGCCGGACAGGCTTCTTGGCGCTCTGCCGAATTTCTATCTCTATGCTGCCAACAATCCTTCGGAAGGCACGATTGCCAAGAGACGCTCGGCAGCGACACTCATCTCCTATCTGACGCCACCCGTGACACAGGCCGGACTCTACAAGGGTCTGAGCGAGTTGAAATCCAGCCTTGATCGCTATCGCAGCACAGCGCCGGATCATCTTGCCGAACGGGAAAGACTACTGGAACTCATAGGGGTTCAGGCAGAGCAGCTGGAGCTCGGCAAGGGGCGCGACCGCCTTTCCGACGCTGCTTTTATCCACCAACTCGTTCAGGACATCACGGAGCTTGAATATACGCTGATCCCCCATGGTCTTCATGTCATCGGCCAAGCCATGGGACCAGCAGAACGGATCGACATGCTGGAGCATGTTGCCGCCGCCATGCCGGCCCTTGATGATTTCAGGTTTGACCGTACCCATTGCGATATCATCGTCGGGGGTGATCCATCCGCACTGGCGCGCTTGCGCCATGTTTTGCCTGCTTCCGCGACGGAGGATTTGGCCAAGCTTCTGAAATTGAATGACGAACTGTCGGCCAATCAGGAACTTGAGGGGCTGATGCGCGCGCTAGACGGGCGCTACGTTCCGCCTTCGCCATCCGGTGACCTGTTGAGGACGCCCGAGCTTCTGCCGACCGGGCGAAACATCCATGGTTTCGACCCCTTCGGTATCCCCAGCGCCTTTGCCATTCAGGATGGTGAGCGGCAGGCAGCGAAGGTTCTTGAGCGATACATGAAAACCGATGGGCGGCTGCCCGAAACAGTTGCCATGGTTTTGTGGGGAACGGACAACCTGAAAACCGGTGGAGCGCCTCTTGCTCAGGCCATGGCGCTGATGGGTGCCCGGCCACGTCTCGATGCCTATAACCGTGTCTGTGGCGCCACCCTCATTCCGCTTGAAGAGCTCAAGCGCCCACGGATCGATGCGGTCATGACACTGTCTGGGATCTTCAGAGATCTATTGCCGATCCAGGCCAGCATGCTGGCTGAAGCAAGCTATCTTGCGGCGATCGCCGACGAGCCGGTCGAGATGAACTTCATCCGCAAGCATGCACTTGCCTATAGCGAAGCTCATGGCTGCGATCTTGAGGCGGCAGCCTATCGGGTGTTCTCGAATGCGGACGGTGCCTATGGGGCGAATGTCAACATGCTGATTGCCTCTTCGGCCTGGAATGACGACGAGGAAATTGCCGATACCTATACCAGCCGGAAGAGCTTTGCGATCAATCACAAGGGCAAGACGAGCCGTCAGGCCGAAGTTCTGGACTCGGTCTTGAGCGAAGTCGATATGGCTTATCAGAACCTTGAGTCGGTCGAGATCGGGGTGACAACGATCGAGCACTATTTCGACACTCTGGGTGGCCTTTCGAAGGCTGTCTCGAAGGCAAAAGGTGGTGGCACACTACCCGTCTTCATCTCTGACCAGACACAGGGCGAGGGCCGTGTTCGCACGCTGTCGGAGCAGGTTTCGCTCGAAACCCGCACCCGAACTCTCAATCCGAAATGGTTCGAGGGGATGCTCAAGCATGGTTATGAAGGTGTTCGTCTGATCGAGACGCAGGTCACCAACACGCTCGGCTGGTCGGCGACGACGGGGGGGGTCGAGCCCTGGATCTATCAGCAGATCACGGAGACATTCGTGCTCGACGATGCGATGCGGCAGCGTCTGGCCGATCTCAATCCGACAGCAGCTGCCCGAATGGCGGCACGCCTCGTGGAAGCGCATGAGCGCGACTACTGGCAGCCGGATGAAGAGACGCTCGCAGCCTTGCGACAGGCTGGCGAAGAACTGGAAGACCGGCTCGAAGGGCTGGTCAGAGAGGCTGCCCAATGAATGTGTTTACGCATCCCAAGACCGCCGCACATGATGCCCGCACCGCCGAAAAGCTTCGCCAGCGGATTGATGGTGACGGCAGCGTGCAGGTGCATCTCGACCCGACCATGGAAATTGACGGTGCCAAGGTTTTCGCGATCTACGGCAAGGGTGGCATCGGGAAGTCCACGACCTCGTCCAATCTTTCGGTTGCCTTTTCCAAGCTGGGAAAACGTGTGCTCCAGATTGGCTGTGATCCGAAGCACGATTCGACATTTACGCTGACCAAGAGCCTGATCCCGACAGTTATCGACGTCCTTGAGAAGGTCGATTTCCATACCGAAGAGCTTCGTCCGGAAGACTACATGGTCGAAGGCTATAATGGCGTTCAGTGTATCGAGGCTGGTGGGCCTCCTGCCGGCACAGGGTGTGGCGGTTACGTCGTTGGGCAGACTGTCAAGCTTCTGAAGGAGCATCATCTTCTTGACGATACCGATGTCGTGATCTTCGACGTGCTCGGTGACGTGGTGTGCGGCGGCTTTGCCTCGCCACTCCAACACGCGGAGAGGGCCGTCATCGTTGCGGCAAACGACTTTGATTCCATTTTTGCAATGAACCGCATTGTCGCAGCAATCCGGGCCAAATCGAAGAACTATGATGTCCGGCTAGGGGGTGTTATTGCCAATCGCTCCCGGGAAACGGACCAGATCGACCGCTACAACGAGGCAATCGGTCTGAAGCGTCTCGCCCACGTGCCGGACTCCGACCATGTTCGCCTCAGCCGGCTGAAGAAAAGTACTCTTTTCGAGATGGGTGACAGCCCCGAGATCCTCGCCATCCAGAAGGAATATCTGCAGCTCGCAGAAACGCTTTGGGCCGGGACCAAGGCACTCGAGGCCGAACCGATGAAGGACCGGGAAATCTTTGAATTTCTCGGCTTCGAATAGGGGAGGGTGCCGATGACCCAGGTCGATTACATCAGACGGACGGGTGAGATCGAGCATTACTTCGATCGTACCGCATTGGATGCCTGGAAAAAGCTGACAGGTGACCAACCGGTAAGCGGCATTCGTGCCACGGTCCGCAAGGGCCGAGAAGAGATGCGCGCGACGCTCGCCAGCTGGTTGCCGCAGGATCTGACCGGCTGGCGCATTCTGGATGCCGGCTGCGGGTCTGGAGTCCTTTCCTTCGAGCTCATGGAACGTGGTGCCGATGTTCTGGGTATCGATCTGTCCGCCCAGATGGTCGCCTTCGCCAGACAACGCGCGCAAGAGCGTTCGCATCATGCTCAGGGATCAGGCTCCGGTTCCGTGAACTTCGCCAGCGGCGACATGCTCGATCCGCGTCATGGTCGTTTCGACGCCGTCGTCGCGATGGATGTGCTGATCCACTACAAGCCGGCAGATGTCCTTGGTGTCCTCGAACGCTTTGCCGAGAGAAGCGAGCGAAGCATGATCTTCACGCTGGCGCCGGGATCGCGACTGCTGCGTGCCATGCTGATGGCCGGCAAGGTTTTCCCACGGGGCGACCGTGCACCGGCCATCTATCCGGTCCATGCCGAACGGGTCGTGTCAGATCTTATCAAGCGGCCGCACATGCATGGCTGGTCGTCGGGCCGCACCCACCGCATATCGGTCGGCTTTTACACCTCCCAGGCGATGGAGGTGCACCGGCCATGACCACTGGCATCGCAAACCGCAAGGTGATTGCATTCTGGCAGATGATGGGCAGCCGGTTCATGCCCTTTGCCGATGCCGCAACGGTCGACATGCCGTTGTCGCGGTTGTTGCGACTTGCTCTTTTCCAGGTTTCGGCAGGTTGTGTGCTTGTTCTGCTGACTGGCACTCTGAACCGCGTCCTGATCGTTGAGCTGGGTGTCTCGGTCGCTCTTGTCTCGGCTGTTGTTGCAATCCCTGTTCTTGCAGCGCCGCTCCGGCTCCTCTTCGGCTATCGGTCGGACACCTACAAGTCCGTGCTCGGCTGGCGACGTGTACCCTATGTCTGGCTTGGAAGCCTCCTGCAGTTCGGCGGGCTTGCCATCATGCCCTTTGCGCTTCTGCTCTTGCAGTCGCAGACGGTTGGACCCTCCTGGGCGGGTGCAGCCGGCGCAAGTCTTGCCTTCATGCTGACCGGCTTCGGTATGCACATGTCCCAGACGGCGGGCCTGGCGCTTGCCGGAGATCTCGTGCCCCCGGAAAAGCGGCCAAGGGTCGTGGCGCTGCTTTACGTGATGCTGCTTGCCGGCATGATCGGTGCTTCAGGCTTCTTCAGCTACATGTTGGTCGACTTCACCTCGGTCCAGCTCATTCAGGTGATCCAGGGCACTGCAGTCTTCACCATCGCCATCAATGTGATCGCGATCTGGAAGCAGGAAGCGCGTAATCCCCAGCGGACCGCGGCCGACCGCATCATGCCGGACTTCTTCGAGGCCCTTCGCGAATATCGGAGCGATGCCGGCACCGTTCGGCTGCTGCTTGCTGTTGCGATTGGTTCTGCGGCGTTTTCGATGCAGGACATTCTGCTTGAGCCCTATGGTGGCGAGATCCTCGGGCTTTCGGTCGGGCAGACAACGCTGCTGACCGGCCTTTGGGCCACCGGTACCATGGCCGGATTCGTCTGGGCCGCCTACAGCCTGCAACACGGGTTGCAGATGCACCGGGTGGCGGCGCGCGGCCTTCTCATCGGCATTTTCGCTTTTTCGGCCATCGTTTTTGCTTCGCCACTGAATTCCTCCGGGCTCTTTTTTGCAGGGGCGGCCGGAGTTGGGCTTGGTGGCGGTCTGTTTGCCGTTGGCACCATGCTGGCTGCGATGGCCGTCTCGTCGCGTTCAGATTGCGGGATTGTGGTTGGAGCCTGGAGCGCGGTCCAGGCAACGGCTATCGGGATTGCGCTGCTCATCGGCGGCCTTGTGAAGAATAATGTCAATGATTTTGCCCTGACGGGGGCTCTGGGTGAGGCGCTGGTGTCCAGCGCAACAGGTTACATCGTTGTCTACCATGTCGAGATTGGACTGCTTTTCCTTTGCCTTGCGGTGATCGGGCCGCTGGCGGGCAATCGATATGGGCGCGACAACACCGAAGGAATGCGTTTTGGCCTGGCGGAGATGCCCGGTTGATCGCCGGGTGAACGCCGAAAGTTGGAGAATGGATCATGACCGGATCGGTTGTTGGCAATATCGACGTGGCGCAGGTCGTGCTTTACGTCTTCTGGGTCTTCTTTGCGGGGCTCATCTGGTATATCCGCCAGGAGGATCGTCGCGAGGGTTACCCGCTCGAGTCAGATGTTTCCGGGCGCTACAACAAGAGCCCCTGGCTTTTCATTCCGCCAAAGAAGACCTTTCTTCTGCCGCACGGTCAGGGCGTCAAGAAGGTTCCGGATTTCAAACGTGACGAGCGGAGCCTGATGGCGAAGCGCGTGGCTCCTGCTCCAGGTTATCCGATTGAACCGATTGGCAATCCCTTGCTGGCAGGTGTCGGTCCGGGCTCCTGGGCAGAACGTTCGGACAAACCCGACATCACGGCCCATGGGGATTTTCGGATCGTCCCGCTTCGCCTCGCCGAGGGCTTTCACATCGTCGAAGGGCAGACAAACCCGATCGGCATGTCCGTCTATGGTTGCGACCAGCAGAAAGCGGGCACCGTGAAGGACGTCTGGGTCGACCGGGCCGAGCACCTGTTGCGCTATTATGAAGTCGACGTCGGCACAGCCGAGGAACCGCGCACGATCCTGCTTCCGAACAACTTCGTGGTCTTCAAGACCGGACGCGGAAAGGTTCGCTACATCTATGTACATGCCATCACATCGGGACAGTTTGCGGATGTTCCGAAAGCGGCGAGCTCCGAAGCGGTCACTCTGCGCGAAGAAGACCGGATCACGGGTTACTTCGGCGCCGGATTGCTATACGCCCTGCGCCGGCGTCAGGAGGCGGTGCTATGACGCAGTTCGTTGCGCGCGAGCACGAATATGAGCCTGTCCCCGGCTTGCCGGGGAAGCTTCCTGCCGGCGAAACCATTCTGTGGCAGGGAAGGCCATCAGCCGCATTGGTGTCGCGTCATCTGCTGAAGGTGCGCTGGATCGGGGGCTATTTTGTTGTCCTCGCGCTCTGGGCTGTTATTGCCGGTCTTTATGATGGTCAGCCCTTGGGTGGCATCGTCTTTTCGGTTGCCGTCCTAACCGCGCTTGCTGCCGTCCTGGTCGCCATGCTCGAACTTTTTGCATGGGCGGTTGAGAAGACGACACTTTACACGATTACGACGGAAAGGGTCGTCATTCGTTTTGGTGTCGCGCTCTCCATGACCGTCAACCTTCCCTATCGCCGCGTTGGCAGGGTCTCGATCGGCAAACTGTCTGGACCATCCGGGAGCATGGCCCTGGCGCTTTTGCCGGACGACAGGTTGTCCTGGTTGATACAATGGCCGCATGTGCGCGCATGGCGCTTTAGCCATCCGGAGCCAAGCCTGATCTGCCTCGCAGATGCCGAGCAGGTCTCCGACGTGTTGGCTTTGGCCATCCTTCAGTATCGCCAGCGGCATCCGCATGCATCGCATTCCGTCGGTTCATCGCTTGCTTCGACAGCGGCTCAAGGCGCGGCTGCGGAGTAGGGGGAGGCTATCGTGAAATCGGTATCGCATCTTGGATATTTCGGTGATCGGAAGGGCCGCAAGGCCAATCCCTTTCCACTGCCTGTGCTCCTCGGTGCCATTGCCATGCTGGTGTTTTCGGCAGGGGCTATCGTCTTCGGGCAGGCAACGGGGATGGGTTTGGTCAAGACACAGGTTGGTACGCCTGCCGATATTCGTGACATTCGCATGCTGCGCCATGCCGATGATCGCGTGGCGGTGATCGATGCCGTCACAGGCGTCGAAATTGTCTCTTATGGACCGACTGAGGGTGGCTTCATCCGCGGTTCGATGCGCGCTCTTGAACGGATGCGTCTGGTCGCAGGCATACCGATGGAAACACCCTACAGGCTGATCCGCTGGGACACCGGACGGGTCAGTCTTTCCGACACCAGGACGGGTGAGCGGATCTATCTCGAAGCTTTCGGCAGGGACAACGCAGCCGCGTTCGCCTCTCTGCTCGACATGAAGGGAGGAGCAGTCAGATGAATGCCATTTTTGCATTGGCACGCCGCCAAGAAACGGTCGATTGCACGGTCGAGATCAACAATACCTTTGAGACGCTCGGAGCCCACCTGCGCTTTGACAATGGCGTGATCGTGCATCCGGGCGATGAGGTTGTGGTGCATGGCGCACCGGTTTCCATTCCCTATGGCGAATGCCAGACCTTCCGCCGCAAGGCAACGATCACACGAGCCGGTGCCCTAGAGCGTGCATGGACGCGGGCGACGGGCGATCTCGACATGATGGAACTGTGTGAATTCAGCTTCACGGAAAGGGCGCTGTCATGAACAACCATGTTTCCCCCGCCGACTTGATCGACCACAAGCCGACAATCGAAGACCGCAAAGCCAGCATCAACGACACAACGCGGAGTGCAATGGTTTCGACCATGCTTACGCCGCGCTTTTATACAACCGATTTCGATGAGATGGACCGGATCAATGTCGAGCCGGTTCGGGCTGAATGGGATGCACTGATTTCCCAGATGCGCAGTGACCCGAACCGCGGACATTTCAAGCGCAATGAGGAGTGGGATGATATTGACCTCGACGCGTTACCCGAACCCTTGCGTGAAGAGCTTATCGATTTCCTGGTCTCGTCGCTGACGTCTGAGTTCTCGGGCTGTGTCCTTTACAAGGAGATGAAACGGCGGGGCAAGAACCAGGAGATCTGCGAGCTTTTCGGCTATATGAGCCGTGACGAATCGCGTCACGCGGGCTTCATCAATGACGCGCTGAAGGATTTTGGTATCGGCGTGAACATGGGCTTTCTGGCGAAGGCGAAGAAATATACCTACTTCAAGCCAAAGTTCATCTATTACGCGACCTATCTTTCCGAAAAGATCGGGTATGCTCGCTACATCACGATCTATCGGCACCTTGAGAAGCACCCCGAACATCGCTTCCACCCGATCTTCAAGTGGTTCAAGGAGTGGTGCAACGACGAGTTCTCCCATGGCGAGGCCTTTTCTCTGATCATCCGCTCTGACCGGAAGCTTCTCGAGGGGCGCAACAAGCTCTGGATCAAGTTCTTTCTGCTGGCCGTCTTTGCGACAATGTATGTCCGTGACCACATGCGGCCAGCCTTCCATGAAGCCATGGGGGTCGATATCGATGACTATGATATGCGTGTCTTCCGGCTGACAAGCGAGATATCGCGGCAGTGCTTCCCGCTGGTTCTTGATCTCGACAATCCGGACCTGCACGAAGGCTTTCGCAGAATGGAGCGCCTCAACCGCAAAATCCAGGCCGCAGATGCTCGCGGCGGGGTGGTCGGTCGTTTGTCAAAGGCGTGGCTCAGCGCTGCCGTCGGTGTCAATTTCGTCCGGATGTATCTCATCCCGGCGAAGACAAACGCCATCCCCGAAACCTCGCGTCTGCAGCCGGTCTGGTAGGTTCCGCCATGGATTTTACAAGCCCCCTTGCAGCTCTGTTCATCGCGATCGTCGTCTGGTGGCTTTCCACCGGAATCGTCCTGTTCGCGGTGAACCAGGCTGAGGCGGGCAGTGGCGGACTGTGGAAGCTTATGGTGCCCATGACATGTGTCGGCATTATCGGCTTTGCGCTGATGGTGATCGGCAGTGAGCACAAAACACCGATGGGCTCTTATATGGGCTTCTTCGGTGCCCTGTTCGTCTGGTCGTGGCATGAAGCTGCATTTTTGACCGGTGCTCTGACCGGCTCGCGGCGCACGGAATGCCCCCCTGGGCTGTCGGGTTGGGGGCGTTTCCGTGCCGCTTGGGAGGCCGTGTGCGATCACGAGATCGCCATCCTTTTGACGGGCATGGGACTCTGGCTTGCGCTCGCAGGAGCCGACAACCTGTTCGGCTTGGCCGCCTTTGGCCTTCTCTGGGGTATGCGCATTTCGGCCAAGCTTCTGATTTTCCTCGGTGCGCCGCATGCTATCAGTGAAATGATGCCGCGCCGGATTGCCCATCTCAAAAGCTATTTCAATACGACCAGAACCACTCCGCTGTTCCCCCTCCTTCTGGCGGTGGCCATGGGGCTTCTGATCGTGCTTGTCGCTGGGGCAATGCGCTCCACGGAAGACTACTCACTTGTCGGTCACACATTGCTTGCAGCCTTCATGGCGCTGGCGATCGTGGAACATGTGGTTCTCGTGTTGCCGGTTTCTGACACAGCGCTTTGGCGCTGGGCAATGGCAAAGCCAGCGGTCCAAGCCATCTCTGGTGAAGCGAGAATGGGCCAGCGGGGTCGGCAGCGTCATCGGTCCGAACATCCGTCGAACAAACAATAGTCCTTGGAATTGAGTGGAGGGGAATGACATGAACGCTTTGCAGTATATGGAGACAGCGCTTGATGGATTGAGAGATGCCGGCAACTACCGGGTCTTTGCCGAGCTTGAGCGCCACTGCAGCGCCTTCCCGAAAGCTACCTTCTATCAGCCGGACGGAGAGACGCGCGAAGTCACCGTCTGGTGTTCCAATGACTATCTCGGTATGGGCCAGAGCCCGATCGTAACGGGGCGCATGACGGAAATTGTACAGAAATGCGGAGCAGGTGCAGGCGGCACCCGCAACATCTCAGGCACCAATCACTACCATGTTCTCCTGGAGCAGGAACTTGCGGATCTGCATGGTAAAGAGGCAGCCCTCATCTTTACGTCGGGCTATGTTTCAAACTGGGCGGCACTTGGCACCTTGCTCTCCAAGATACCGGGGATCATCGTCTATTCCGATGCCCTCAATCACGCCTCCATGATTGAGGGGATTCGCCATTCACGCTGCATCAAGCGAATGTTCCGTCACAATGATTATCGGCACCTCAGGGAACTGATGGCGGCCGACGATCCGGCAGCGCCCAAGCTTGTTGCCTTTGAGAGCGTCTACTCGATGGATGGTGACATTTCCCCGATCAGGGAGATCTGCGATGTTGCCGATGAATTCGGTGCATTGACCTATCTCGATGAGGTTCATGCCGTTGGCATGTATGGCCCGCGCGGTGGCGGAGTTGCCGAGCGTGAGGGTTTGATGGATCGGTTGACTGTCATCGAAGGTACTCTCGGCAAGGCCTTCGGGGTGATGGGAGGCTATATCACCGGTCCTTCGATTTTGGTTGATTTCGTGCGATCCTTCGCATCCGGCTTCATCTTCACGACGGCGCTGCCGCCGGCTTTGGCCGCGGCTGCAACGGCATCGATCCATCATCTGAAGAACAGCAAGTTCGAACGGAAGATGCATCAGTCAGTCGTTGCAAAGGTGCGCGCGGCGCTTGATGCCAAGGGAATACCGCATATGCCAAATCCGAGCCACATCGTGCCGGTCATGGTCGGTAGCGCCTCCAAATGCAAATGGATCTCAGACATTCTGCTGACTGACTTTGGTGTCTATGTTCAGCCGATCAATTATCCAACGGTAGCGGTTGGTACTGAACGCTTGCGGATTACGCCAACGCCGCTACATACCGATGCCGACATCCGGCATCTTTCGGATGCCCTCTGTTCGCTATGGTCACGTTGTGCCCTGGCGCGCGCTGTCGCCTAGTCTTGAAGCGATGGTTGATGGCAGTAGGACCGCACATGATAATCGAGGGAGTGGAGGCAGCATGAACCAGCCGATCGTCATTCCGGCAGTTGCTCGTGATGGCTCCCTCTATCCTATTGAGAAGATGAAGGCCCATGTCGATGGTGTGCTGCATCTGGCCGTTTCGGTTTTCGTCTTTGACGGGGATCTTCTGCTGATCCAGAAGCGGGCAAGTGGCAAGTATCATTGTGGAGGCCAATGGGCGAACACCTGTTGTTCACATCCCCATTGGAGCGAGAGCGTCGAGGATTGCGCCGAGCGACGGCTGAGTGAGGAACTGGGTTTTGCCGTTCCGCTGACGCGCCATGAAACCGTCGAATACGCTGCTGACGTCGGATCCGGCTTGAAGGAGAACGAGCGCGTCACCCTCTTCAGTGCCCAAGTCGACAGACGTAGGCTTGATGTCGTGCCCAATCCCGAGGAAGTCGAAGCGGTTCAATGGGTCGCTCCGCGCAATCTCTATCGGGCCGTTGCCGAAACGCCAGACGCCTTCACACCCTGGTTCCGAATTTATCTTGAGCGCTTCCCGGCGCTCCAATTCGCGGCCTGATGATCAGATCGCAACTTTCCTGATCAAGATGCGTCCGTTGGTGGACAGCAAATCGGCGTTCGCGGCGAAGACCACCATTCCCCGATAGACCACAATCTCTCGGCTTGTCCCCGGCGGGCTTTCGAAGACCGCAGTTTTCAGTCTGGTTGCTTTACGCCACGGCCGAGCTGCTGTCGCAGAATTGGCTTTGAAAAGTTCCAGCGTTGGTTGACCCGCTATGTCCGCTTCCGGTCGTGCGCCATTGTTCCCATCAGAAATCGGGTCAAAGAAAAGGGGGCGTCGAGCGCCCCCTTATCGATCAATCCAGGTTGACCTTCGCATGTCAGTTTCCAGCAGTGCCAACAGCTTTTGGCAAACCAGCAACATCTGTATTCGGCATCACGCCTGAGGGGATCGGTGTCATGGAACCCAGTGTCTGCGGAGCCATGATCTGGGTGACGCCGGGCTCATATGTCGAGTAGTCAGGCACCTCGGTCGGACCCTTCTTTGCGAGCGAGTCCAGATAATCCTGAAGCATCGAAACACCGTGGAGCGGTTTTTGCACCCCATTGTGGCAGGTAGCACAACCGACCTTGAAGACGTCGCCTTCCGGTCCCTTGCGGTTCGCCGGGAACACAGGAGTCAAGCCGACCATATAGGAGACATTGATATCTCTGGTCATGCGGATCCCGTGCCAGGCCGTTACGCGTTGCGGTGGGCTTTGGTCCCAATCGTTGAAGGCACGCGAGTTATGGCAGGTCAGGCAGTTCGCACCCAGGGATTCAGACATGTGCATCATCAGAGACCATGTGTTTTCGGTCTCTTTGGTGCCAGCGAGGTTAGTCCCCGTCGGGAGAGCTGTGTTGGAATGCACCCGGATCGGCATGTCATTCAAGAGATAATCCATCAGGGCATTCTGTGGCAGCGAAGAGTTGCCGGCGAATTGGGCGACCACGTTCTGCCCGTCGCGGTTTTGCGTCATGTTGCCTGCAGGCTTTGGCTCAAGGTCAGAGAACCAGTATTCTGCAGGGACCGGCTGCCCGCGATGGCAGGTGTAACAGGTTGCGCCTGTTTCCCCGACATGGGCTTTCCAGTCGACGTTGATGGCCTGGGTCATCTGGATCATGCGTCGTGAGACGACCTTGGTGTAGACTTCGTCTGAGGCCAGGTTTTCAGGATTATGACAATAGTTGCAACCCTGCTCTGGTGACACCCATTCTGTGATGGAGGCCATGAACTGGTTGAACTGGTCATCCGAGAGATCGCCCAGGATCTGGACGTTCTCATAGATGTCGCCCGCCCTGTCACCGGAGGGGTCAGCCTCCCATGGCGCTGGAGGCACGATATTTGCAGCGCGCAGGGCCTCCTCCTTCTCGATGTCCTTGTGGATGTACATGCCGGTGCCACGGTAACCGATCTGTTCGGTCTCAACCGGCGGCGCATCCCATCCGGCACCGACAAAGCTTGCAATGGTCAGGAGTGTCCCTGCGGAGACGGCAAAAGGTATCCAGAGTTTCATCGTCCTTCTCCTTATTGTGCCGTAAGGGCCGGATCGACGACGCCTGGCCAGATGTCCGGCAGTGGCGCCACGATCCCGTGATTGATGCCCCAGAGATACCAGTTGTCGACAACCGTCCCGGTGAGCAGGATTCCAATGCCGCCGGTAAGGGGTGCCAGGATCGCGAACCACCAGGCCCAGCGGTGAACCGATTCCATCGTGGCGTTGAAGCCCATGGTCCAGCGCCAAAAGAGGGCAGCGCGTTCAGATGCCGTTCCACGGTCCGTGATCTGTTCCAGCTCACGCTCCCCGCCGTATTTCCCGACTGCGAGAATGGTTGCTCCGTGCATGGCAAAGAGCAGGACCGAGCCGTAGAGGAAGACGATCGAAAGGGCATGGAACGGATTGTAGTAGAGATTGCCGTATCGGATCGAGAAGGCGGCCGTCCAATCGAGGTGCGGGAAAATGCCGAATGGTACAGCCTCCGAGAAATTCCCCATCAGCAGCGGACGGAAGAAGCCTAGCACCAGGAAGAGCCAGATTGCCGAGGCGAATGCCCAGGCGACATGGGTACCCATCTCCAGCTGGCGTGCGCGGCGATAGACCCGAACCCACCACAGCAGGACCGACAAGGTCAGGAAGAAGCCGGCAATCAACCACCATCCACCTTCTGCAAGGGGCGGCAAGACCGTCAGTCCATATTCCGCAGACGGCGGCTCCAGACCCAGCCAGAAGAGTTGGCGGACGAATTCGATGGGATCCCAACCAACCGAGGCCAGCATGTTGAGACCGATGATTTCGAAGGCGATAAGACCGAAGACAAGGGACAGGCTTCCCAGATAGCCGAGATAGATTGGCCCGATCTGCGCATTACCGATGATCCCCAGAAGTCGGACCATAAAAGGCTCACCGGTCCGCTTGGCATTGCCACGCGGCAAAGGCATTCCTTCTTCAGCCGGACCACTGACCTGAACGGCCGTAATGATATTCTGATATTGGGTGAACATGATTTTTCCCCTCAGCTCCAGACCGGAAGTTCAAGCCACCAGTTCCACCATTGCGGCCAGCCCTGGTTCCAGAAAGGCCCGCTGATGACGATGCAGACGGCGCTCCAGAAGCCGGCGTTCAAAGCAAGGATCAGTCCGAGGCGGTGAATGCCAAGGGTGCCGATCGAGTAACCGATGATGTCCCGGAAAAATGTATCTTCATACTCAGGCGTCTTGACCTCGGCTTGCTGGCCGGGCTCATGCATGGATGCGCCAGGGTTTGCCGCAGACAGGATCAACCCGCCATGCAGCGCCAGCGCCAGTGTTGTGGTGAAGAAGAAGGTCACTGCAATCATGTGGGCAGGATTGTAGTGGAAGTGCAGGTATTGGTAGCCAACGTTTGAGACCCAATCGAGATGGCTGAAAATCCCATAAGGAAAGCCATGGCCCCAGGCACCGAGCAGAACCGGTCTGAAGACGACCAGCGTTGCGTAAGCGAAGATGGCAAACGAGAAGGCGAAGGGGACATGATAGCCCATGCCGAGTTTGCGGCAGATTTCCACTTCGCGCAGCGCCCAAGAAATGAAGGCGCCTAGAGCGCAGATCGTTATGATCTGCCACAGGCCGCCGTCCTTCAGGGGCGCAAGGCCCAGTCCATAGGAGAGATCGGGCGGTGCGATTGATATCTGCCAGATGTTCCAGGTCGGCCCCAAAGCTGCCCCGTAAATCAAAAGCGCCGTTCCCAGAATGGCGAAAAAGGCGGTCGTGACCCCAAAGAAGCCGACATAGAATGGCCCCACCCAGAAATCGAAGAGGTCGCCACCAATCAGCGTACCGCCTCGTACGCGATATTTGCGTTCAAAACTCAGCAGCGCCATGTTCGTGTCCTCCAGAGGTAATCAGCCGGGTGGCGGTGTCGGGTTGCGAGTATCGATTGGCGGCGGGCGATGCCGCTGTTGCGGCTGCGCCCGCTGCCGTCTTGGTTATTCAGCCGACCAGACGCAGATCATCATTCAGCGAGATGGACTGCTCGATAGAACTGGTGACGAGAGGCTTGCCCTCGAGCCAGTTGTAGCGGTCCGTGCTCAACAGAATGAAGTGGATCAGGATTGCGAGGGTGAACAGGAATACAGACAGTGCAACCAGCGCTTGGCGCGGGTCGAACATAAGCCAGACTCTCCACATATCTCTCTCTCCTATGCCAGCATCGGCAGAAGCGCCTGGGCCGTCTGGCCTATGCTCTCAAGAGAGCTGTAGCCTTCAGGACCCGGGATCCAGGGACGCCACATCCAGACCAAGATATGCGCGACAATCGCAATCGCCGTGAATATCATGAAGCCTTGGATAAAGAATCCATGGACCTCGCGCGCTTCGCTTTCGGTCAGACCCGAAAGTGAAACATTTGATGTCTCCGCCATCAAAACCACCTCCTAGTCTCGAACACCGCGGCACCCCCGCGGCGGGGTTCCGGGCTCTCTTGTCGATCCCCCGGGGTTTTGCTGGTGTCGAGAACACCTGCAAAGGATAGGGTTACGCGTGGAACGCGTAACCGACAGCGGCGTAGGCCGCAGAGCGGGCCTCCGCGAAAACGGACTGGTCGTGCTTCGCCGCATGTGGGCTGAAAAGGCTCATCGTGCGCGATGCGACGGCTGAGGCCAGGCAAAGCGGGTATGTGATCAGAAAGAGCTGGCGCATCAGCATGCGTTCGTCACTGCGATCACGATGGCGGCGATCAGCCGAATGGGCTTCAATTGACGGGATCATGTCTTCACCTCCGTGTTTCCCGCGGACGGGTATTGGGATCGATTGCTCATGCTGGCACTCCCGCAAGAGCGGCAACTGCTTCCACATGTTGTCGGATGACTTCCGGAGCCTTCTGACGTCGTGCCTCCCGTTCTGCAGCCTCCCGCAACCTCTTGGCGGCGGAAATGCGAACGAGGATGGGTTCATGGTTGATATGCTGATCGAGTGCGGCTTGCGCCTCTGCTTTCCAGGGCATCGTGCCGTCGTGGCGCGCTGTCGTCGCCTCGATTGCGTCGAGCTCGCCGGCGCGGGGCAGAATGTCGAACAGCATGTCGAACAGCGCGTTGCAGACTTCCTGGATCAGCCAGGCTGCGCCCGAATAGCCCATGACCGGCGTTCCGGGATGGCGGCGGACGATGGCGCCGGGATAGGAGAGCTGCACGAACTTGCCGCGCGCACCGCGCTCGGCCATGTACATGCGCTCGTTGAACGAGCCGAACATGATCATCGGCGGCTTCTTGGCGGTGAGCTCTGCGACCTCGACATTGTCCGTCTTCGAGCCGGCCTTGCGCGGGATCGCGAAGTTGCAGGGCAGCCCTACCTCTTCTTCAAGGAAGTTCCGGATGCCGCGCACATAGGTCTCGTTGGCGACGATCGCGAAGCTTGCGGTCGCGAAGAAGTCCTGGGTGACCGAGCGCCAGAGATCCCAGAGCGGCTTCAGCGTCGTGTGCTTTTCCTTCAGGATGAAGGGTTCCGGATCGAGGCCCAGCATGCCGCCGAGTTCGCGCAGGAAGGCGGTCGTCGAATGGATGCCGATCGGCGCTTGCAGATAGGGGCGGTCGAGCGTTTCACACAGAAGTCGGCCGAACTCCCGATAAAGGCAGATATTGGCATCTGCATCGGCAAGCTTGCGCACGTCTTCGAGATGGCTGCCCAGCGGGAAGACCATGTTGATCTCTGCGCCGAGACCTTCGACAAGGCGTCGGATTTCGGCGAGATCCGAGGGCATGTTGTAGGTGCCGTAGATCGGACCGATGATGTTGACGCGGGGCTTTGCGCCTTCCGGACGGCGGCGCGGTGCCGGCACCTTGCCGCCCTTCGGACCGAATTCGGTCCAGAGCCATTTCAGTGCGCGATCAGCGCTCTGCCACTGGTCTTCATCGATGGTGCGCGGCAGGAAGCGTACGATGTTGGAACCTTCCGGTGTCACGCCACCGCCGATCATTTCGGCGATTGAGCCGGTGACGACGACGGCGGGCAGATCCGGATCGAGTGCGAGGCGCGCCCGCTTCATCGCACCTTCCGTGCCATGTTGGCCCAGTTCGTCTTCCGACAGACCGGAAACGACGATCGGAAGCTCATGCGGGGGGAGCGCATCCGTGTAATGGAGGACCGAGGTGACCGGCAGGTTTTCGCAGCCCACAGGACCGTCGATGATCACCTGCAGGCCCTTGATCGCGGTAAAGGCATAGACGCTGCCCCAGTAACCACCGGCTCTATCGTGGTCGAGGATCAGCATCCGACACTCTCCCCATTGTCGACGGCGTTGCGGGACTGCTTGACCTTGGCGGCGAACTTCTTGCGATAGGCGCTGCGGTCTTCGGGTACGTTTTCCCAGATGCCGGCACCGTCACCAGAGCCGACACCTTCGAAGAAGGCGTTCATGACCAGGAAGCGGTCCTTGTTGCCGATTGCGGCGTTGATCACGGCGGGCAGCGATGCGACGCCAGCCGGGCCCATCAGGGGACGGGCAGAGATCAGATTGGTGAAATAGAGGGCGGGTGTAGCGCTCTCCTTCGCCTTCTGCACGACTGGGGTCGTGCCGATGGCGAGATCCGGCTTGAATTCCTGGAAGGCGGCGAGGTCCTGCTCCAGCGAGGCCCGGAAGCGCAGTTCCACGCCATGGGCTGCCAGCCAGTCGGCGTCCTCGGAGTTGTAAGGCGACTTCGGACAGGCCGTGCCGACGTAACGCAAGTCTGCGCCGAGTTCGACGAGCAGGCGGGCAACAAGGAGTTCCGAGCCCTCATAACCTGAGAGCGTGATGCGGCCATTGATGCGGTGTTCGGCAAGGGCAGCCTTGATCGCAGTGCGCATCGCGTTGCGGCTGATATTGGTTTTCTCCGCTGCGATGCCGCAACTGTTGCCGATCGCCTTCAGCCAGGCATCGGTTCCGTCGACACCTACCGGGGCTGAGCCGACAATCGGCCGACCTGCGGCCTGGAATTCGCGGATGCTTGCCGTGTAGAAAGGGTGGATCGCGGCGACGACCGCGCAGTCGAGGGCGGAATAGAGTTCGCGCCATTCACGGACCGGAACGGTTGGGCCGGCTGCAAGCCCCATGGGCTCCAGCATCCCGCCGATGACGACCGGGTCGACGGGGAACATTTCGCCAAGCAGGGTGACCGTCGGTCTGTCCTTCAACCCGCCACGCGGGCGCTGGACCGGGCCTTCGCCGATCTCCTGGCGGGCATAGGCGAGCATGGCGCCCGAAAGCACATCCTTGGCTTCCGCGTGGGTCGGGACCCCGAAGCCGGGAACATCGATGCCAACGATCCGGACGCCGTCGATCTCGCGCGGCAGCATCTTGAGAGGCACGCCCGAGGCTGTGGGGACACAGAGATTTGTGACCACGACGGCATCGAACTTTGCTGGATCCGCCATCTGATGCACGGCCTCGACGATGTCCTCATAGAGCTTGCCGGTGACCAGCGTTTCGGAAGAGAAGGGCACATAGCCGACCGAGCGCTTGGCACCGTAGAAATGCGAGGTGAAGGTCAGGCCGTAGACGCAGCAGGCCGAGCCCGAGAGGATGGTGCCGACACGGCGCATGCGAAGTCCGACGCGCAACGAGCCGAAGGCCGGGCACATGGATTGCGGCTGATCATGCGGGCCCTTGGGATAGTCCGCCTCGAAGCGGTCCATCAATTCGCCCTGACCGGCGGCGCGGGCCGCAGCCTTGGAAAGCTCGACGCCGCCATGGCAGCCGATGCCGTTTGTATCTGCGGCCGCCACGTCGCCAAGGACGGCGGCATCGTTGCCGACGGGAGCTGTCCCGTTGGCATCGTCCGGCTCGAATTCCTTGCGCAGGTCATCCATAATCTTCACCCGATCTCACACATTGTCGTAGACGACTTCCAGCGATGGCCGTTGCAGCGCGCCGGTGGCGCACATGTCTTCCGGCAGGGCTGGCTGGAGCTTGTAATCGGCACCTGTTTCGCTCGCATCGAAGAGGCCGAGCAGGCCATCCTGATCGAGCGGTCGGGGGAGGACCGGGGGAGCTTCGGCAAGATTGATGGAGAGGGCTTCGAAGAGCGGACCCCATTGGCTGTCATGGGTCCCGATGATCTGGTAATTCGCACTCTTGCGGCGGATGTCGTCGTCCTGCGGGATCGAGGCCAGAACCGGAATGCCAACGGCATCTGCGAAAGCCTGCGCCTCGCCGGTGCCGTCGTCCTTGTTGATGACAAGGCCTGCGACGCCGACATTGCCGCCGAGATTGCGGAAGTATTTCACCGCCGAACAGACATTGTTGGCGACATAGAGCGACTGCAGGTCGTTCGAGCCTACGACCACGACCTTCTGGCACATGTCGCGGGCGATCGGCAGGCCGAAGCCGCCGCAGACGACGTCGCCGAGGAAGTCCAAGAGGACATAGTCGAAATCCCAGTCATGGAAGCCGAGCTTCTCTAGGGTTTCGAAGCCGTGGATGATGCCGCGGCCACCACAGCCGCGACCGACTTCCGGTCCGCCGAGTTCCATGGCGAAGACGCCGTCGCGCTTGAAACAGACATCCGAGATCGAGACCTCCTGGCCGGCTTCCTTGCGGCGCGAGGCGGTCTGAATGATGGTTGGACAGGCGCGTCCGCCAAAAAGCAGGGAGGTTGTATCACTCTTCGGATCGCATCCGATCAGCAGGACCTTCTTGCCCAGCTGGGCCAGCATGTAGGAGAGATTGGCGAGCGTGAAGCTCTTGCCAATGCCGCCCTTGCCATAAATGGCGATGATCTGCGTTTCCTTGGTCACCTTGCCGATCGCAGGCAGATCCGGGTCGACAGAGGCTTCTTCTCTTAGCCGATCCTGCATCTGGCTACGGACGTCGAGTTCCAGGTCGAGGCTCATGCAGCTCTCCTCCAGTCGATCACCATTTTAAGGCAGTCAGGATTGGTGAATGCGGTGTGATAAGCCTCCTCGGCGTTTGCCGGAGAGGCATGATGGGTGATCAGTCCCTTGAGGGACAGTCGCCGTTGCGCGATCAGGGCGAGGACCCCGTCGATATCTGCCGGTCTGAATTCGGCAGAGATGGTAAGTGAAATCTCGCGCATGAATGCAGGGGCAAATTCGAAGCCGACCCGCTTTCCATAAAAGCCTGCCAGCACCAATTCACCCTGCTTTTCCATACGCCCGACGGCGACATCAATGGCATCGAGACTGCCGCTCGCATCAACAACACCTTGGAAACGTATCTCGGCATCCGTTGATGGATCGATGACCCGATAGCCTTCTGCTCCGTCGAACCGCGACGGGTTCGTTTCCCAGACCAAAGGCGGTGCCGCACCAATGGCCAGAATGATCCGGGCAATCAGCCTTCCAAGCACACCATGGCCAATCACCAGCTGGATGGGTCCGGAGGCGCGGCGCACTGCGTGATAGGCCGTTGCCGCCAAGGCAAGCAGGGCCGCCTCTTCTTCGAGGTCTTGCGGCACCTGATGAACTCGGCTGCCGGGTACGACGAGATGTTGTGCAGTCGAACCGAACAAACCAGCGGCGTCTTTAAAACAGGATGCGCCCGGAACGAACACCAGTTCTCCGGCTTTGCGACCGGAACCGGGGCCGGCTTCGAGGACGCGGCCGACCGATTCGTAGCCCGGCACCAGAGGATAGCCCATGCCCGGGAAACTCGGCATCTTCCCCTCGAATAGCAGCTTCTCCGTTCCAGTCGAAACGCCACTGACGAGAGTTTCAACAACCACATCGCCGTTCGCTGGCTCCTGCAGTGAGAGGCTTCTCACTGAGAGCTTTCCAGGTCTTTCGAACAGGACTGCTGTGGTACGCATCTGTGCCTCCCGGACACCGGAACCTTCAAGGATCCTCATGTGTAATCTTAGATTGACGCATCATGGTGTCAACATAAATTTACACATTTGCGCTTGAGTTTGATGGATTCGGGCTATCGTTGTGCAAGGACCAGCGTCGCAAGAAGGGGATTTGTCGACGTTCTGGCTCGAAAGGCGACAAAACCGGCTTCGGTCAAGAGTGCGCGGATTTCGTCAGTGGAACGGCAGCGACCTGATCCCATAGCGAGGAAATAATGGCTGAAATAGAGAGCTGCGAGACGACTGCCGCCTGATTTGCCTGCCATGGCTTCTGCGACAATCAGGTGACATCCGGGTTGCATGGAACGGTGAAGATTGCGGAGAATGCGCAATACGCGGTCATCATCATGATCGCAAAGTATGCGGATCAATGTGACGCAGTCGTCTTTACCCAATCGGTCCGCTGGCAATTCATCCTTGCTGAAGTCGCCGCCATGAACTTCTGCTCGCTGGGTCAGCTTTGCTTCCTCAAGGCGCTTGCGAGCCCGTTTGGCAACAGCTGGAAGGTCGAAGAGAGACAAATATGGCTTGTTGTATCGCTGGCCGAGCGCCGTCAGAAATGCAGCTTCGCCACCGCCGACATCTGTCACCGTCCGATAATTGCCGAAATGATGGGAGCCCAAGATGCAGTCGGTCATCATCGCCTGGCTTTCCCGCATCAATTCGGAATAGGGCGCACAGTTTTCATCGCCGATCGCTTCCGGCGCCTGATGGTGCGCATAAGCCCAATAGCTTGCAAGTTCGGTCTGGGGATATTGTGATCGCAGCAAATCGTCGGGCTTTAGGAGATCGCGGTAAAACATCTGATGGTGGAGGACCATGAGGGCGAGGCCTCGATCCGAGGCGATGACCGCGCCTGCGTCATCAAGTAACCAGCGATCATTGGTTTGACTGAGAATCAGGCCGAGCCGTTCCGCCTGCTGCAGAAGAAGGCGCATGCGATCAATCGGCAGATCGCAATGCTTGGCCAGTTCATTTGTGGACAGGCAGCGGTCAACCAGCACATTAAAGAGGTCCAGCCGGACACAGGTCCAGAGGATCTGGGAGTGGACAAAGCCACTCACCAGATGAAACATCTGGTTAGATTTTCTATTTGCGATCCAGCGGGTCACGGGCCAGCGCGACATCATTTGTCTGAACCGGCTGGAGGCAATCTGGCGGTTCCGCCATAGGCGAAAGCGTGTCGACCATGTCTCTGGTGCGCCCCCTACATCCGGCATCATCAGGGCCGGTCTGGAGGATGCCAAAGTGGTCAATGCCGGCCCATTCTCGCGGGGGTATTTCATGGCGCGCCTCAGGCTGCGCTAGCTGCGAGCTTTTTCGGCATGAGCCGAATTGCTTCCTTTGAGATCATTGCCCGCAACATGTCAGATCCTTCGCACTCGGGTACGCTTGCCGCCGCTTCCTCGACCAGCTCGCGAAGATGCTTCAGGGCCTCCTGAACACCCCTCTCTTGGACCATGTTCGGCCTGCCGTTTCGTTGATCCTGGCCCGCCGGTTTTCCCATGCTCCCCGTTTCGTCCATCGCGTCATAAAGGTCATCGGCAACCTGGTAGGCCGCTCCCAAGGCATCCGCCAAACTGAACCAGTCGCGCGGATTGCCATCCGATGCGAGCGCCCCGGCGGCGACTGCGCCCGTGAACAGGGATGCTGTTTTTGCTCTGTGATAATGGCTGACATTAATGTCTGCCTCGCTTTCCCATGCCTGGCCGGCAACGAGCCCGTTAGGGGAGCCGACCGCGTTTGCGATGGTTGCGATCAGGGGCGCGGTCAGTCTTGGATTATGCTGGGTTTCCCGTGCGATTGTCTCGAAAGCACTAACGATCAGACCGTCTCCGACCAGCAAGGCTATACCCTGGCCAAACTCAACATGGACCGAAGTCTTCCCGCGGCGTATATCTGCGTTATCAAAGCAAGGCATGTCGTCATGGACAAGAGAGGCGCAGTGAAGCAGCTCGATTGCTGCGGCTGCGGCGGCTGCCGCTTGGGGGTCGCGGTCGCCGCATGCAGCGGCGACCGCGAGGCAGAGGCGCGGTCTCAAGCGGGCTCCACCGGGAAACACGGCATAGCGCATCGCCTTGGCAAGCTGCGGCGGACAGCAATTGGCGGTAGCATAACGCAATGCGAGATGTATTCCGGCTTCGATACGCTCAGGTAAATCCATCGGCCGGCCTCCTGGCTTCCACATGGATGTAAAATTATGTTGACGTATCCATGTGTCAATTTAGATTGACACAATGAAATGGATTGTCAACTCGGTTTTGGGAGATCGGTGATGCCAGCGCCAGCGCAACGGCCCGTGGTCGTGATTGGGGCCGGTATGGGCGGTCTCGCGGCGGCTATGCTTCTGGCTGCTGCCGGTCACCGCGTGATCGTCGTCGAGGCGGGCGACGGGCCGGGTGGAAAAATGCGAGTGGTCGAGACATCGGGCCAGCGTTTCGACGCGGGTCCCACGGTGATGACCATGAAATGGGTGTTCGACAACCTGTTGGCTCGGTGCGGAACGCGGCTGGAAGATGAGATTACACTCAATCGCTGCGATCTACTGGCCCGCCATTACTGGGACCGAGGTGAGAGCCTGGATCTTTTTGCTGACGTTCGGGAAAGCAGACGGGCCATTGCGGAGTTTGCCGGAAAACCCGACGCCGATGGATTTCAGCGGTTCGTAGAAGACAGTGCACGCATTTTTACGCTGCTGAAGGACAGCTTCATTGATGCCACGCGACCCAACCCTGCTTCGCTTTCCCTCAGGATCGGTCTTCGCCGCCCAGGATCGCTTCTTGCATTGAAACCGTTTTCGACGTTGTGGAGCGCGCTTGGCGGCTACTTCTCTGATCCGCGTTTGCGGCAGCTGTTTGGTCGATACGCCACCTATTGCGGCTCCTCACCATTCCTCGCTCCGGCAACCCTCATGCTGGTCGCTCATGTGGAGCAGGCAGGCGTGTGGAGGGTCGAAGGCGGGATGAACGCGCTCGCGCGTGGCCTTGCCGACCTGGCAATACGCCTTGGAGTCGAGGTCCATTACGGTGCCCGTGTCCGCAAGATCTGCAGGGACAACTCTGGAAAAGCCGTCTCTGGCGTGATGACTGACGATGAACGTCATATCGACGCACAGGCTGTTGTCTACAACGGTGACGTTGCAGCCTTGCCGCGCTTGCTTGGTCCGTCAATCCCGTCTTCGTCAGGTCAGCGCCCGAAAGAGCGTTCGCTGTCAGCCCTTGTTGCCTGTTCCATGGGCGTGCCCCGGGGCGTTCCGCTTGCCCATCACACGGTATTCTTTTCGGACAACTATCACAGCGAGTTCGGCGCGATCTTTGGCCGTCAGATGCCGCCGCGTGATCCTACGGTTTATGTCTGCGCTCAGGATCGCGATGCCTCCGGCAAACTTCATGCCGGTCATGCCCACGGTGCGAGCGAGCGGCTCTATTGTTTGATGAACCTGCCGGCTGATGGTGATCGTCGCCGCTACGATGAAAGCGAGCTAGAACGATGTCTGACCAGCATGGACCGCCGTCTGGCGGCGAATGGCTTGACGATCCTCAGGGATGCGAATGCCCAGGTGGTCACAGCTCCGGACAAATTCGAAAGCCTTTATCCGGGGAGCGGAGGAGCGCTCTACGGCATGGCATCTCACGGCTGGGCCGCATCCTTCAACCGACCGGGATGTCGGGGTCCGATCAAGGGACTTTATCTGGCAGGGGGGAGCGTCCATCCGGGACCAGGCGTTCCGATGGCCGCCCTGTCTGGCAAGCTGGCAGCCGATCAATTGATGGCGGACATGGGTTCGACAAACCTGCCCCGGCTGGTGGCTATCACTGGTGGTACGCAGATGGCACCAGCGCGTGCGGGCGCTACGCCTTCGCCGTGATCGCTTTTGTCGGCTCGGTCTTTTCGCCTTACTATCATTGGCGAGGGCGTCGTGATCCAGACAACCACGTTGCTTTCAACGTGGCTCTCTATGGTCCGCATGGAAATGTCTGGACGATGACGGAGCGGGGTCGCCGGTCGCTCAACCGGTCGGTGGAGTGCCTGCAGATAGGTGCAAGTTCGTTTCAATTGGAGCGGGGCAGCTTCGTCATTATGTTCGATGAGATGGCCATGCCATGGCCCGGGCAGAGGTGGTTGCCAAAGCGTGTCAGGGGCAAGATCGTGCTCAGGCCTGAAGCCTTTACGACGGAACCTCATTCTCTCGATTATGAAGGACATCACTCTTGGCTGCCCCGGGCACCGATATGTCAGGCCAGTGTCGAATGTGATGTCTTTCCCGAGGGGTCTTGGACGGGCAGGGGTTATCATGACATCAACTTTGGAAATCGTCCGATCGAGCAAGATTTCGATGGTTGGGATTGGGCGAGGGGCGATGCCGATAGCGGTACTCAAATTCTCTACGATGCCAGGCTTCGGGATGGACGCCGCCGCCGGATCGGTCTTCGCATTTCCGCAGAGGGTGAGGTGGCTCCTGTCGATATTCCTGAAAGACAGCCGATGAAGGCGGGCTTCTGGGGTGTCCGGGGCGGGATAGCTTGCGATGAAGATTATCAACCCATCGTCGTTCGCGCACTTGAAGATACGCCATTCTATTCCCGGGCGTTGGTGCAGACCACCGTTACAGGCACGCGATTGACCATGATGCAGGAGACGCTGGACTGTAACCGGCTTGCCAATCCTGTGGTGCGCCTGATGTTGCCCTTCAAGATGCCCCGACGGGCATGAGAAACATGTTGGTTGGGGGCTGGCGCCTTGACCCTCGTCAGGGCTGCTCGTTTTTTTTGGCGGCTTCTTCCGCGCGTCTTCGCGCCTTCTCGTTTTCCTTCTTCAGGTCTCGCATCTGCCAGATATAGAAGGCAACTGCGAGACCGAAGACGAAGACCGCTTCTATCAGTCCGAAATAGTTCTCAGCCAAGACCGGTCACCTTTCTCTGGACAAGGCGTCGACGGAAGCGATTTTCTTCTCTGGCTCTTTCCTGCAGCTGCATCAGGATGAGGGCGAAGCGATCCAGGCGGCCCGTAGCATTCTCGAGCACCGGTAACGACAGCGACTGCTTTCTCGCCGCAGCGTAGCTGTGTGCAGAACGCATCACCAAGGCAGCCGTAGCCGCATCAGGGGGCTGTGCTGCGAATTCAGGCGCCACGCTCTTTTCGCTTTCTGTCTCTCTACGGGCGTTGAGCGCGAGACGAAGCTTTGTTGAAAGTGCCGTCGAGGCGCGTTGGCTGATGCTGTCATAACCGTTTTCGCGGATACGCGTCCCAATCCCCTGGTAGACAAGTGCAGCGGTGCGGATCGCGTGGCGGCAATCCGGAGGCAAAAAACTGATGCCCGCAAGACCGAGCCCGTAGTGATGATCGGCCTCTTCAAGCAAGCGCGCAACGACACTTCCAAGTGCCGGTGAGAACTGCGGATCCAGCATGAGCTCCTCCGGCGAAATCCCGACATCCCTCAGCCAATCCTGCGGCAGATAAAGTCGCCCGTTGCGCACGTCTTCGCCGACGTCGCGGGCGATATTTGTCAGTTGCATCGCGAGCCCAAGATCGGCTGCGCGGGCAAGCGCTTCGGGTTCGCCGGTCTTCATGACGAGCGCCATCATGATTCCGACTGTTGCCGCGACGCAATTGGCATAATCCTTGACCTCGGCGATCGTCTGAAATCGCCGCTGGGCGGTGTCCATTTCAAAACCGTCCAGAAGGGTCTCAGCGACGAGTTTCGGGATGGCATATTCCTGAACTGTGCGCGCAAAGGCGCGGTCACAGGCGAGCGGTGCGGGACGTCCCTGATAGATCAGATTGAGCCGCTGCCGCAGCGATGCAAGAACATTCTTCTCAGCGCCGGCGCCATCAATCAGATCGTCGGAATGGCGACAGAAAGCGTACAGCGAGAAAGCCGCCTGACGGGTTCGGGATGGAAGCAGTTGTGCAGCGAGGTGAAAGGATCTTGAGCCCCTCCGGATGGCCGTTGAACATGCCTTCAGATCCGTCGTTTCTCCGGAAAATCCATAATTGAGGCTGGCCGGTCTCCGATGGAAAGGGACGGCCAGGACTGGCTGGTGCGATGAACAATCGTTTTCAGGCGACCAAACCGTCATTGGAAGGTATCCCCTCCATTGCGGCGATCAGAAAACGCTTTCGGATCTGGCACCATATCTGCGACGATCCTGGCCGAGCACACCACCCCCGGCAGCCCTGCTCCAGGATGGGTACCTGCGCCGCACAGATAGAGGTTTTCGAGCTCCTCACTCTTGTTATGTGGGCGAAACCAAGCGCTTTGCAGGAGCTTTGGCTCAAGGGCAAACGCTGCACCCTCCCAAGATAGGAGCCGATCGTGAAAATCGACCGGGGTTGTGACCCGCGATGTCACGATGTGTTTGTTAAGCTCGGGCAGAAGCGTCTCTTCCAGACGTTGTTCTACTTTTTTCCGGTAACGCTTTGCAATTTCTTGCCAATCCGTCTTGCTGGCGAGATTCGGTACGGGGCTCAGCACATAGAAAGCGTCGCATCCTTCAGGCGCCAAGGATGGATCAGAAGCACTGGGACGATGCAGATACAGGCTGAAGTCTTCAGCCAGCACTTTCTTCTTGAAGATGTCGTCCAGCAACCCCTTGTATCTGGGGCCGAACACCATGGTGTGATGATAGACATCATCATAGCGACGGTTCGTGCCGAAGTACCAGACAAACAGGCTCATGGAATAATCGCCGCGGGCGATCTTGCGGTCTGTCCAGCGTTTGCGCTTGTGGTCCCTGAGGAGTTTTCCGTAGGTGGAAGCGGGATCGCAGTTTGAGACAACAAGATCTGCCGAAACTTCTTCTCCGGAGGAGAGGCGAATACCCGTCGCTCTGTTGCCTTTGGTCAGGATGGTCTCGACGGTTTCTTTCAGGCGGATCGTGCCCCCATTGCGGGTGACAAGGCTTGCAATTCCGCGCACCAGCGCATTGGTGCCACCCACTGCATAATGCACACCATACTTGCCTTCGAGATGAGCGATCAGGCAGTAGAAGGAAGTCGCCGAGAACGGATTGCCCCCGATCAGGAGCGGATGAAAGGAAAAGATGTTGCGGAGCTTCTCGTTCTTGAAATGGCTGGCAACGACCGAATAGACCGAGCGATAACCGCCAAGTCGAACAAGCCTTGCAAGAACCTTTGCCGTGAAGCTGATGCTATGAAACGGCTTTGCCGCCAATTGCTCAAAGGCGACCTCGTAGATGCGCCTGCTTTCGTCCATGAAACTGCGATAGCCCTTGACGTCGTCGGGCTCGAAGCGGGCCACTTCCTGTTCCATGGCCTCTCGATCTCCGGAATAGTTGAAGACCGAGCCGTCATCGAAACGAATCTTGTAGAAGGGTGTGTTTTCGCGAAACTCGACGTCATCGGCAAGACGACCGCCGCAATCTCGCCAAAGCTCCTCGAATAGCCAGGGTGCGGTGATGATCGTCGGTCCAGCGTCAAAGACGAAGCCATCCTGGCGATAGGCATAGGCTCTGCCGCCCGGTGCGTCGAGCGGATCGAAGATCGTCACTTGATAACCACGGGCGGCAAGGAGTGCGCCGGTTGCAAGTCCACCGACGCCAGCGCCGATGATCACTGCGTGCGGTTTGGTTCCGTCTGGTCCTGGTCGGTGTGGCCGGAAGCGTTCGGTCATGTTCATGCGGCGTCCGCTCCATTCTGGGTCCTGGTGAAGACTGCATGCTCGATCTGTCTTGCGACCTCCTGAGCATTGCACTCATGCACCAGATGTCCGCCCGTCGACAGGCTCACAAGTTGAGCTCTGGGTGCCGTTCGTGCCGCATGTACCGAGTTGTCGTGTGGCACCATCGGGTCATCCCGGGTGGCAATCAGGGTCAGAGGCAATTTCAGATGGCGAAGAAGGTCGTCGAAGCGGCTCAAATCCCAGGCGGCCATCATGCCGAGCGCGCCACGGACATGGCCGCTGGACCCGAGTAGAGTTCGATAAATATCGCGTCCCAGGGGATCGATGCTTGATCCTGTCGCTTCAAGAAGATTTCCGCCAAGGGGAGTGCTGCCGGCGAGCATGGAGAACATTGTGGCAGACAGAGGATTTGCGAAGAGAGCCTTCGCCATCGGAGAGAAAAGACGATAGCCGCGTATTGGCAAGAAGGCGCCATTGATGGCAACGACCTGCTTGACATTGCCTAGGTTGGCGGGGGTTGCAAAGGTTCCCGCTGCCAGGGCAACGCCAATGGCGGCACCTGCCGAATGCCCAAGGATCACATCCGGTTTGACATCTATCTTTTCCAGCAATGCGGCAATCGCTTTCGCCATGCCATGAAGCGAAAGATCCGGTGTGCTTTTGGGCGTGGTGAACCCGTGGCAGGGCAGATCCGGTACCATGAACTGGAAGCGTCCCTCCATTTGGCTGACGAGATTTCGCCAGGAGTGGGATGATGCACCTGTACCATGGAGAAGAAGGATCTTTGGACCAGTCTCCTGACCCGGCAGTTGCACATGCCAGTCAAAGTTTTGGGTGGAGATAAAGCGGCTCGTGCCGGCGTGGGGCCATCTGGCCTTTTCGTCACGCCACTTCAGCCATGTACCGGCGATTGTCATGATCCCTGTGCCTCCATGGAGGCATTGACCAGATCAGCCATTCTCCGTGCGTCTGCGCGAGGCAGCACATGGAGATCAGCTCCCATTTCTGCGGCGAGCCGGGTGACTGCTTCTCGCGGGCGCCGGGCGATGTCGATGCAGATGCTCCTGATTTCCAATGCACGATATTTACGGGCCATGATCATCAGTTGTTCGGCCGCCAAGGCGCGGTCTGGCGATCCGTCGAGAGCGACATTGCCACTGCCATCCGTCATCAGCACAAGGATTGGCGTTGTTCCCCGACGGCGCAAGGCCAGCGCCATCTGCAGTCCCTGCTCCAGACCGGATACAAGGGGTGTCGGTCCGCCTCCGAGCAGGCCTGCCAGTTTACGCTTGGCGGCAACCAGCGATCGGGTAGGAGGCAGGACAGTCTCGGCTGTTGTGCCGCGAAAGGCGATGAGGGCTACCTCGTCGCGACGGACGTAGCATCGTGCAAGAAGCTGTTCGATTGCTCCCTTGGTTTCGCCCAGTCGCTCAAGGGCGGTAGAGCCTGACGCATCCACCATGAAAATAGCGGTCGAAGGTGCTTGATGACGAAGGCGCTGGTAGCGATAGTCTTCTCGGGTGATCAACAGCTTTTGAGATGCTGCCGGCTGCATGTTGCTTGTTTCACCACGCTCCGCCAGACGTTGCCGCTGAGCCTGTCTAATCCTTTGCCAAGGGGCTGCGGCACGAAGTGTGGCAATCACATCCGGTCGAGCTTCCGGGTAGGGTGGTGACTGGGCAAGGCCGAATGGACGTCCGCGCCTTGCATCCTTCTGCATCGAGCCGGCCTTGCCGGCCTTGCCGCTTTTGGCTCGGAATCTTTCGCCTGACAGGAAAGCGGGAATATCACCGATTACACCTTTTTCGACGGCTGCGAGAAGCTCCGTCAGTTGGTTCAGGTTGACTGGCGTATCATGCTGGCTTTGCTGTTCTCGCTCGGCACTCTCAGGCGGTTGCGCCCTCTGGTCTTCCGGGCGGTTTGTCGGTTCTCCATGTTCCGGCGCTGGCGGGTCTGGTTCTTGTTGAGCAGACCTGTCAGGTGCTGTGAGCTGTATTCCAAGACAAAGACGCAGCGCACAGATTGCATCTTCCTCGCCAACGTCCAGCCTTTCATGCAGGCTCGCAACTATCCGGCTTGCATTGGCCACATGCATCAGGCTGCGCAGCGAGGCATGGCCTGTCGCCAGTGTGATGTTGGAAACCAGTTCAAAGAGTTCCTTGCCCAGGCGTGCATCGATGATCCTTGCAGCCGGGTCTGCCATTGCTACGGTGTGTCCCTGCTGGGCTGCCGTCCATGCTGTTGAATGCAGATCCACTTTCAGAGCCAGCCTCTCCGCAAGTGCGGCCGGCAGGGATTCGTCGTCGTCAACCGCCTCATCGAGGGCGATCACCAGGAAGTCGTGTTCCCTTGACTGGTCGAGGGCATTTGCGATCACGGCGGCACAGGTCTGATCGATCCGCTCTGCCATCGGGATCAACAATACTCCGCCCCTCACGGCGTTGAGCAACCCCTTTTTCCTCACCATGAATCCGGCCATGGCCGATGCCGCGAGGTCCACGGAATCCAGCAGCCAGGACACGGAGGCATTGGCGGGCAATCTCAGCCACGGTTTATCTGGTCGGACAACGGTGCGGAGATGCTCAAGGTAGCAGTCGCGGACGCCGCCGGCACGAGCTTTGATCCAGATACCTCCCATGACCGGCCCGCCGGCCGCCAACAGTCGAGTGGCCAGCAAGGCATCACGCCAGTTTGCTTCGCCATGCGCGCGAAGAGCCTCTTGGAATCCCGGTTGTGGCCGGAGGTCAGCCATGGCCGACCCCGTTTTCGACTCCCGCGAGAGCACGCCTGATGCGTGGTGCGCTGCCGGCGTCATCCAACGGATCGCGTCGCAGACGGTGGCAGAGAACCATGGGTGAGATATCTGCGACATCGTCCCATGTAACGCTCCTGCGCCCGTCCAGTGCTGCAGCGGAACGGCAGGCCCTCATCAGGGTCAATTCGCCGCGCATTCCGTCGATGCCAAGGCTCATGCAAAGTTGCGACATTCGCATCAGGATCGTGTCTGGGACTTCCACGTCACGCAGGATCTTCCGGGCGGTTACCACGCGATTCCGGATGGCGGTATCCTTTCTCGCCCATGTGGCCGAGAAGTCATCCGGGTCGGCCTCATAGGCGTCGCGCCGGCGAATGACCTCAATCCGTTCTTCCAGCTTGTTGATCGTTGTGACTTCAACGGAGAGACCGAAGCGATCAAGCAGCTGTGGTCGAAGGTCGCCTTCTTCCGGATTACCGCTGCCGACCAGAACGAACCGGGCGGCATGGCGGATGCTCAATCCTTCACGCTCGACGACGTTCACGCCTGACGCGGCGGCGTCGAGAAGCAGATCGACCAGGTGGTCTTCCAGAAGGTTGACTTCATCAATGTAGAGGAAACCACGATTGGCTGCGGCAAGGAGACCGGGTTCGAACTCCTTTTCTCCGGCGACAAGGGCCTTTTCCAGATCCAGCGCTCCACAGACCCGGTCTTCACTGGCACCAAGGGGCAGATCGACCATCGGTGTGCGCTGCTTGCTGATCGCAGGCCGTTTTCCGCTCGCTCCAGGCTGACATTGCGGGCAGCAGGCCTGGGGTTCAGCGGGGAGGCAATTGTAGCGACAGCCCTGGCGGGTTTCGATTTTCGGAAGAAGTTCTGCCAGGGCGCGAACGGCGGTGGATTTCCCTGTTCCCCGATCACCAAAGATCAGGACGCCGCCCAAAGACGGATCGACCGCTGCCATCAGCAGCGCCTTCTTCATATCCTCCTGGGCAACTATGGCGGAGAATGGAAAGGGCTTCGGCATGGGACCCTCACTCGCAACGTATGTGTCAACTTATGTTTACACTTTTTTGTCACGCTTTGAAGGGGCAATCTCGTTTTTCTTTGTGGTACGCGTCGCCAAGCCACAAAAAGGCGATCGTTCGCAGAACGGCGCGGTGGTCGTCCTTAGCAAAAAGGGGCCCGTCAAGGCCCCTTCCTGTTTCCATGTCAATCCCGTCAGTCGAGACGCGCGCCGCTTGCGTCGAAGAAGTGTAAGCCGGTTGCTTTCGCACCGATGTTCACAATGTCGTCCATCTCGATCCGAGAGCGACCTGCCACACGAAACACGATATCGCTGCCATCGGTCAGCGTGCCATGCACATAGCTTTCGGCTCCAACGAGCTCGACCGCCGCGACCTTCACAGAGGCGATGAAAGTCTCTTCGCCGCTGTCGCCTTCGATCACATGCAAGTCTTCCGGGCGGATGCCGAGGGTGGCAGTTTCTGATGGAACTATTGCATCCGATTTCATCGACCAGCTATCGGTCGCTTTCGCCATTTTGAGCAGATTCATCGACGGCGAGCCGATAAAGGTCGCGACAAAGGTCGTCGCGGGGCGCTCGTAAAGCTCAATCGGCGTGCCGACCTGTTCGATACGCCCGGCATTCAGCACCACGAGCCTGTCGGCAAGCGTCATGGCTTCCATCTGGTCGTGGGTGACATAGACGCTGGTCGTGGCGAGCGAGCGTTGCAGCCGCTTGATCTCGACACGCATCTGCACGCGCAGCTTGGCATCAAGGTTCGACAGAGGTTCGTCGAACAGATAGGCGGCGGGCTCTCGGACGATCGCGCGGCCCATGGCGACACGCTGACGCTGGCCGCCAGAGAGCTGGCGGGGCTTGCGTTCCAGGAACTGCTCGATCTCCAGTGCCTTGGCGGCTCGTTCGATGCGGCGGTCGATCTCGTCCTTCGGCGTGTTGCGGTTCTTCAGACCGTAGGCGAGGTTCTGGCGCACGGTCATATGCGGGTAGAGCGCGTAGTTCTGGAACACCATGGCGATGTCTCGTTCGGACGGTTCCAGCTGGTTCACCACCCTTTCGCCGATTGTGATCTCACCGCCTGAAATGCTCTCTAGACCGGCAATCATGCGCAACAGCGTGGACTTGCCACAGCCTGACGGGCCAACGAGAACCACAAGCTCGCCATCGGCGATTTCCAGAGACACGCCTTTGATGGCTTCGACATTGCCATACATCTTGCGGACATCGTTCAAAACAATCTGGGCCATTACTTTTCTGTCTCCACAAGACCTTTGACGAACCATCGCTGCATCAGAACGACAACGATGATGGGAGGGATGATGGCGAGGATCGCCGTGACCATGACGTAATTCCAGGGCGTGGAGGCGTCGGTGAAATCGACCATGCGGCGCAGGCCGATGATGATCGTGTTCATCTTGGCGTCGTTCGTGACCAGAAGCGGCCAGAGATACTGGGTCCACCCGTAGATGAAGAGGATCACGAAGAGCGCTGCGATGTTGGTGCTCGACAGCGGCAGCAGGATATCCTTCATGAAGCGGAAGGGGCCGGCATTGTCGATTCGCGCGGCTTCCACCAGCTCGCCCGGGATCGTCAGGAAGAACTGTCGGAACAGAAAGGTGGCCGTCGCCGACGCCATCAAGGGAAGTGTCAGCCCCGCATAGGTGTCGATCAGCCCGAGATCCACAATCACCTTGTAGGTGGGCAGAATGCGCACCTCGACCGGCAGCATCAGGGTGATGAAGATCATCCAGAAGAAGAACATCCGGAAACGGAAGCGGAAGAAGACGATCGCGAAGGCCGACAGGAACGAGATGATGATCTTGCCGACGGCGATCGCGATCGCGACCACGAAGGAATTGAACAGCAGCCGCTCAAGGCTGACGCCGACGACACGCTCAACGCCCCCGGACATGGCTTCTGTATAGTTCTCGACGAGTTGATCGCCTGGAAGCAAGGACATGGGCGGGCGAATGATGTCCTGCGAACTCATCGATGAGGCGATGAAAGTGTAGTAGATCGGAAAGGCAACGATGATGATGCCGATGACGAGGATCAGGTGGCCAATCAGATTGGCGATGGGGCGTTTTTCAATCATGTCCGGTCCTCAGCCGTAATGCACCCGCTTCTCGACGAAGCGGAACTGGAAGGCCGTAAGGCCAATGACGATGATCATCAGGATGACGGACTGGGCGGCCGATGAGCCGAGGTTCAGGTTGACGAAGCCATCATTGTAAACCTTGTAGACCAGCGTTTCTGTCGCCTTTGCCGGGCCACCGCCGGTGACGGCATGAATGATGCCGAACGTGTCGAAGAAGGCGTAGACGGTGTTGACGACAAGCAGGAAGAAGGTCGTCGGTGCAAGGAGCGGGAAGATGATCGTCCAGAAGCGGCGGCTGCCGCGGGCGCCATCGATCGCTGCGGCCTCGATGAGCGACTTCGGGATCGCCTGGAGACCGGCGACGAAGAAGAGGAAGTTGTAGCTGATCTGCTTCCAGGCGGCGGCGAAGACAATGAGCGCCATGGCCTGGTCGCCCTTCAGAAGGGGGTCCCAGTCGAAGCCTGTAGAACGCAGGAGATAGGCGAGCGTCCCCATCGCCGGATTGAACATGAAGAGCCACAGCATGCCGGCAACGGCGGGCGCGACGGCATAGGGCCAGATCAACAGGGTGCGGTAAAATGTCTGGCCGCGGACAACCTTGTCGGCAGCCGTTGCGAGCAACAGCGCGACAGCCATCGATACCAGCGCCGTCAGTGCACTGAAGACAATCGTCACCTGGAACGAATGAAGATAGTTCGGATCCGACAGGATCGCCGAGAAATTGGCAAAGCCCACGAAAGTGCTTTTGAGCCCGAACGGGTCTTCCCTCAGCATGGACTGGTAGATCGCCTGGCTTGCGGGCCAGAAGAAGAACACCAGCGTCAGGATGATCTGCGGCGCCAAGAGCAGGTAGGGCAGGATTTTGTTCGGGAAGTGAACCGTGTGCAAGGTGAAGCTCCTCAGCCGGCCAGAGAAAAAGCACCGCCCGCATCATATGATGCGGGCGGTGTTGTCAGTCGGTCAGATCAGTTGCTGGAGACAGCAGCGATGGCGGCGTTGCCGCGATCAACGATGCGGTCGAGCGTGGTTTTCGCATCCTGCGAACCGGACAGCATGGCTTCAAACTCTTCGTTCATGATGTCGCGAACCTGCGGCAGGTTCGGCAAACGCACGCCCTTGGAGTTTTCGGTCGGCGCTTTGCCGCTCATTTGCAGGATCGGCGTTTCACGCGCCGGGTTCTTTTCGTAGAAGCCCGAGGACTTGGTCGCCTCGTAGGCTGCATTGGTCACCGGAAGATAACCGGAAACCTGATGCAGGCGTGCCTGAATTTCGGTCTGGGACAGGAAATTGAAGAACTGGGCAATGCCCTTGTATTCTTCATCGCTCTTGCCACCGAAGACCCAGAGGCTGGCGCCGCCCGGAATTGTGTTCTGCGGACCGTTGCCCTCGTAGTAGGGAAGCTGACCGATTCCGTAGTTCATGCCCGACTTGACGATATCACCAAGACCGCCAGAGGATTCGGTCATGATGGCGCATTCGCCCGAAAGGAACAACTGCTTGGCTTCCGAAGTGCGGCCGCCGTAGCGGAACACGCCATCCTTGGCCAGATCGGCGATCGACTGGAAGTGCTGCACGTAGAGGGGCGAGTTAACCTTCAGCTCCACTGTGCCGCCAGCAAGGCCGTTTTCGTTGGTACCGTAGGGGACGTTGTTCCAGGCAGCGAAGTTTTCGGTTTGGATCCAGGTCAGCCAGGTCGATGTAAGGCCGCAGGGAGCTGCGCCGCTTTCCTTGATCTTGCGTGCTGCGTCGAAGACTTCAGGCCAGGTCTTTGGCGGGTTTTCTGCGTCAAGACCCGCCTTTGTGAAGGCGTCCTTGTTGTAGTAGAGAACCGGCGAGGACGAGTTGTAGGGGAAGGACAGCATTGTCCCGTCCGGCTTGGAATAGTAGGCGACGATGCCGGCCAGATAATCGGACTTGTCGAATTCGAAGCCACCCTTCTGCAGAACTTCGGCGACCGGAACGATCGCGCCTTCCGCGCCCATCATGACGCCGGAGCCGGCATCGAAGACCTGGATGATTGCCGGTGGCTGCTTGGAACGGAATGCGGCAATGCCGGCATTCAGGGTTTCGGGGTAGGTGCCCTTGAAGACGGGCGTGATCTTGTACTCGCTCTGGCTTTCGTTGAACTCCTTGGCCAGTTGGTCAACAACTTCGTTGTTGGCGCCGGTCATGGCATGCCACCATTGCAATTCGGTGGCAGCAAAGGCTGCAGAGCCGAAAGAAAGCGAAAGGGCGAGGGTCGCCGCGGATGCAGCGAAACGTTTCGTGGACATGGTGCCTCCCTGATGTTCCACCTGGTCCAGCGACAGGCTGGCCAAGATTTTCGCTCACGACTGATGGTCCGACATCGGGCGTGAACGCACTTCTGTTTTTGAAGCAGTCATATTCAAAACGAAAATAAATGAACCTGCAACGAAATTGTGACAGTCGGTTGTCATAGATTGTGCGTGAATGTCTGCCATTTGGGCAAATGCCTATTTCAAGCCCATGAAAATCCTCAATTTTATCAGATTCCAGTTTTCATGACGTCCTGTGCATATCCCTTGCAGCTCGGGGGTATCGAAATCTTATCAATTAGAAGGTGCTAAAGCGAAAGTATCCGTTACATTGTCGTAATTGAGTTTGAAACACATGAAGTTCAGCGGCAGGTGTTGCGACAATCAGTTTCTTAGCTCCCGTTAAGGAGTATGCCATGGACGTTCTGCGAGAGTTTGATACTGGTTCGGTGCATTGATGGCTGCAGCAGGAGTGGTGCTTATGAGAGGAAAGATCGCTGTCGTGACCGGCGGAACGCAGGGGCTGGGTGCAGAGGTCGCAAGACTATTTGCCGAAAGAGGAGCGCAGGCGATCACCATTTGCGGGAGAAGCGTCGACAAGGGGCGGGCAAAGGCTCGCGAGCTTGAAGAGCGGTATGGTGCATCGGTGCAGTTTGTTGCTGCCGATCTCGCATCGGTTGAGGATTGTCGACGCGTGATTGCTGCTGCCGTGGAGCGCTTTGGTCGTATCGACACACTCGTGAATGTTGCAGCGATTACCGATCGCGGGACCATACTCGACACCTCGCCCGAACTCTTTGATCGGATGTTTACCATCAATGTGAGGGCACCATTCTTCCTGATGCAAGACACAATCAAGGTGATGCGCGAACGCGGCACTGAGGGTACCATCGTCAATATCTCGTCCATGTCTTCGATGGCCGGCCAACCCTTCATATCTGCCTATTGTGCATCGAAGGGCGCGCTTGATACCCTGACGCGGAATACCGCTTTTGCTCTCCTGCGCAACCGCATCCGGGTAAACGCGCTCAATATCGGCTGGATGGCAAGCGACGGGGAAGATCGCATACAGCGGGAGTTTCATGGCGCGAGCGAAGACTGGCTGGAGAAGGCGTCTGCGGCGCAACCATTCGGTCGCCTCGTTGATCCAGCTGAAGTCGCGCGCGCTGTCGCCTTCTTGTCAACGCCCGAGTCGGGTCTGATGACAGGCGCAACGATCAATTTTGATCAGGCCGTCTGGGGTGCTTATGAAGGAGCGCCCCATCCGGTTTCTCCGCTTTGATTGCCCGTTGAATGGACTTCATCAAGCTGTTGGGATTTGACCGTCTGCCATGGCGCGAACCAGAAGCAGCATGACCAGTGCCTGTCCGTAAGGGGCGGGCACATTTGGAATCTGGCGATAAAACTCCAGCGTATGCCCCATTGGGGTCCCATCCGAGACCTCAAGAACGATGCCTGTTTCATCGATCCGTGCCATGACTGCGTCCAACGCCTTTTCTGCAACCGCACGGTAGGTCGGGTCCACCAAGCCCAGATCGATCCCACGCAGAATGCCGTAGGCAATGGCTGCGGTTGCTGATGTTTCCTCGGGCGAGGTCGGATCACAGACCAGCGTGTTAAACATGCCGTTTGCACGCTGATGTGCTGCCAGCGTTTTCAGTTGCGCACGAAGGATAAACGTCAGGTGGCGTTTGAGGTGATCAGGGACCTTGTCGACCAGACCGAAAAGCTCGGGTATCGCTACAGTAATCCAGGAGTTCCCTCTGGCCCAGAAGGCTTTTGCGAAGTTGTGGCGCCCGTTGAAGGTCCATCCATGGTACCAGAGACCTGTTATCGGGTCGGCCAGATAACGTTCATGCACCATGAACTGGTAGAAGGCCTCCTCGATCCAGTCCTGCCGCCCAAAACGCTGGCCGGCGCGGGCAAGGAAAAGGCAGGTCATGAAAAGCGTGTCGTCCCACAACTCCCCATCATTCATGCGCTCTTTGACCACATGCTGGAAACCGTCGTCTTCGGTTCTGGCGAGGTCCTTCATCAGCCATTCTGCCCAATCCTTGACCAGCGCTTCCCAGTCTGGACGGTCCACGTGATCGATCAGGATCGACAGAGGTAGCATCGGCGACGATGAGTTTACCTGTCTTGGGGGAAGCCCTCGGCCAATCTGCCAGTCATACCACCGTGCAATAGCTTCGATCAGCGACTGGTCACGTACTGCTTCAGCGTGGCGGATCAGGCCATAAATGCCGACACCAACTTCCCAGTCCCATTCGTCAAACTGAAGGTCATAGCCGTCAGCGGACAAAGCGGCCGTTTCATTGATGCCTTTGAGGCGTGCAAGACCAAGCGCGACCCGGGAAAGGGCTTCAGATAGGGTATCGGGTTGCAGCATCAGCATGGTGGTCATTCCTGTCTTCTCAATATCAATAGGTGTCAGCGACAAAGGTCTTGATGAGCGGCTGAAGGGTCAGGTTCGGGAAGGGATGCGAGGTTCCGTTCAAAGCAAGCCCGTCATTCCAATCGAGGGTAAGGGTCGGTTTTCCACTGCGACTGGCCGTCAGCGATTTACCGTCATCACTCACCTGCAGTCTGATGGTCGCCAGATGTGTCTGAAAGGCCTCGAATGAGGTGTTATCGCGCCCTTCACCGACGATGATCATCCATCCGCAATGCCGACCTGGCGCGCGATATTCGATATTGGCGCCTGGTCCGTCTTCAATCTTTGAAATGGCCTGGGTGGCGGTCATCGCTGCATAGCCCGAGTCCTTTCGTATGATGATCCAGTTGTCTTTCAGGAGGACATCATCAAAGGCGGTGCTTTCGACATAGGCATGGGTGAAATTGATACGCGCGTTGTCCCCGAGGTCAAAAAGCAGCAAAGCCGTGTCCTCGTGCTGACCTGTGCGGGGCAGAGATCCATTACCGGCCCAGTAAGACGGGCGCTGGTTACCCCACGGATCGTCTTCGCCGGGGTGATTGACCCAGGCACGGGCAAGTTCGTTGGCGGTAAAGCGGACATCGACTACATGCTGCTGATGCCCGCGTCCTCCAGGTTGACCGCCCACCATTGAGGAAAGTTGCACCTGTGACGTTTTGTATAGGGCGAGCTTTGCTGCGTGATCATGTCCCTGAACATAATGCGCCGAAATTGCCATTCCGGGCTCTACGAAGGCTGCACGCAGAGCCTCACCGGGAGGGCTGTAGCCGCCTGATGCAAACATTGGCAGTGCGGCAACGCCGTCATTCAGCCAGCCAAGTCCGAACCCGACAGTGGCAAAGGGTGCAAGTTCCGTAAGGGGCCCCGCCCGCAGTTCCTTGTCGTAGGCTCGCCCCATCGTGCCCGCTGGTACGCCGCCGGATTTATGTAAGCCGATCATTACGAAAAGGCGGTCCAACAATTGCTCAGACCGGCGCCGGATTTCTCCGTCACCCAGATGCTGGAGCGCGAGTAGACCAATGAAATCGATGGGGTAGTAGGCAGCCGAATTCCATTCTGCGAGCCCGTGCTGCTCGACAGAGTCAAACCATTTCATCAATCTTTCTTCGCCGAGGCGGGCCTGTTCCTGCCCGGTACGGCCAGACGTCGCGAATACGGCGCCTGCATATTGGCGACCAGCCAGATATTGGGCAGCGTGAAAGCAAAGGACATGGTTCTCACTCCAGAACCACATCACGTCATTGCCCGGTTCGTCCACCCAATACCGATAGCCGAGGATGGAGCGATCGATTGCTTCCAGCAGGTCAGAAGGAATGCGTTCTCTGTAGCAGCCTGTCAGCCACAAAAGCGGCACCAGCACAAAGTCGGAGCAGTCTCGCCTCTCATTGATTGCAGCCAGCGTATTCGAGATGATCTCCCGGAAGACTGGATCAACGGGCCGTCCTGCGGCCATCATCGCGATGGCGCGCCCCGCTCGCATTTCTCCATGATCTGCCATGTACTCCACAGCGATCTTTTTGCGTGTTTCAAGCGCGAGATTCCGCATGTCTCTCGGCTCTTCGCAGAGTGTGGCGAAAGCAATCTCGCGCTGAACTTTGGTGTCGCCAATGGAAAAACTCAGCTTCAGGGGATGATATCCATCGGGCAGTCGGTCTGCTCCGGGGATCACCACGCGTGTTTCGTGTGCCTTGAGAACAGACTTCTCATTCATCAAGGGTTGCTTGTCGCGCATATGCACACTGGGGAGTACCGATGCCTGAATGGTGACATCGAGACTGGCTGGTTTGTCGAAAACCAGGACAAGCTGGCCTTTCTTCAGATGCATCGGTTGAGGGCGAACCTGTGTCGCCAGGTCCTTGAGCACCTGGATATGGTCTTCGCTTGCGGGCACCGGAAGGATTGTCCTTAGCTCGCTATCTCCAAGACATGTCAGCTCGAAATACCAGAGGGCGTCCCGCTCTGCCATTTCTTCGGTGAATATCACGATGTCACTGCCGCCTGCCCGAAGGGGCAGTTCGACTTCCGTTGTGCTTTCCTTGTTCCGTCGAAACGGCTCAAAGCGCGCAACCAGTATTCCGTCAACCCAGATGTGCACGCCACCACAGGTAGCCAGCTTGAAAGGATAGTTTCCCGAAACAGGCGCCACCAGTTTTGTTTTTAGCCAGCGGGACAGCCGCGTCGGACGATGCCAGAAACCTGAGAATTCAACGCGTCGATTAAAGCCCGGCAGGTTCAATCCGATGACGTCGAAATCTTTCTCCAGTTCGACCGTCCGGACGGAGATGTCCTTCCATATCGCCTTGCGGCAGGGAAGGTCACCGATATCAACGAAGCCGTTGACGAAGCGATAATTCACTCGATCTTCTGCCAGGGCCGGTTCTCCGGGATAGTAGAGTTCCCGTGCCGGGCCCAACGCCCACGCTGTGACGGTATCACCTTTGGCAACTTTGAACCCGCACGAGACAGTTTCCGTCTCTTTGCTCAATGCCGCTGTCATGTTCTGCCTCCCTGAACCGCGGAGTTGGGAAGGCTGAGTTCAATGCGCTCCAAAAGTCCCGGAAGTTCGGTGATCTGGCGGATTGTCAGGCGTGGTCGTTCATCTCGCAGTCGCGGCTTGTGGCTACGTCGAGTCGACCAGGCAAGGAAGATGCTGATCAATCCAAATCGGTTCGCACCGACGATATCCCGTTCGAGGTTGTTGCCCACCATAACGGTTCTGTCACGGTCGTTCTCATGCAGGCCCATGGCGGCGCAGGCAGCCTGAAACATCTTGGGTGACGGCTTCAATTCCCCGATATCGCCGGAGATTATATGAGCATCAAAACTCGTCCAAAGATCGTGTAGTTGAAGGAGATTCTCGAAGGTTTCCCTCGGGCCGTCTGCCACCAGGCACAGGCGGTGACCGGCTGCCTTCAATTCTGAAATCATGGCGTTGGCCCCTGGAATCAGGTCACCGGTGATGACGATGTCCGTTCCTGGTCGTTTCACTTCGGTGCGCTCGTCCACGAGTGTATCGCCACAGTCCAGAAAGACTGCTGCGAGATGTGGCACCGTGCCCGGAAGTTCCGAGACCAGCGCCTCGAAGCGCTGGGGGATCCAATCCTCTAGGATTTCCCATGGAACCAGTTGGAGCGCTGGTTGTGCATCAAGCGAGTTGTTGAAGTTCCAGCTTGGTTTGAAGGCCAGTCTTTTCAGCTTGAGGCGTGCCAACCTGTTCTCGAATAAGGACGCGCAAATCTGCCCCTGCTGAGAGAACCGATTGGACAGATGAATGCCCTGATCGCCGGCAAAGGCGCTACACATCGCCTCTACAAGCACACCTGCATCGCGTTTCATCTCCGCAGGATCGGCCCAGTGTGCGTGCTTGCCTGGTTCGACGTAGAGTAGAGGGCGCTGGCCTTCGACCGGCAGTGTTTGGTCTGGCCGACGCATAGGCAGCCGAGCGCCATGGCGTGAAGCTTCCACGGTAACAACCTGACCGGTGTCGTCGATATGGACCCAGACATGTTCCAGATCATAGAGGTGCTGAATATCCCAGTCATACCATAGGGCGTATTCGATGATGGCGGCAGCGCGCGGATAGAGCCTGAACTTGGACGAGCGCGATTTCGCCTTTTCCCGATAGACCGCATATCCGGCGACCAAGGGTGCAAAAGGTTCTGCGGTGTCGAGCATCAGTATAGGCAGGTGGCGTTTTGCCAACTCGAAATCTGGTTCGGCGGTGCTGCTGAGAGGCAAGGCGGGCAGATGACGGCCTGGCACGGGCAATTGCATCATAGATCTGCCACTCCCGTCAGATCCAGTTGCTCGGCGTAGTGGCAGCGAACCTTTCTGCCACCTGCAACATCACGAAGCTCCGGGACATCGGTTCGGCACTTGTCATCGGCATATGGGCATCTCGGATGGAAGGGGCATCCGGCAGGCACATTCATCGCGTCGGCAATTTCGCCCTTCAGCGGAACACGCTTGCGCAGACGATTGCCTCGCGGGTCAGGCTGGGGAACAGCTGCCAGCAACGCCTCGGTATAGGGATGGAGTGGTTTGGCAAACATGGTGTCGGTTGGGCCGACTTCCATCAGGCGGCCGAGATACATGACGCCCACCCGATCCGAAATATGCTCGACCATCCCGAGGTCATGCGTGATAAAAAGGTAAGTGAGGCCGAACTTTTCTTGGAGGTCCTGCATCAGATTGATGTTTTGTGCGGCAACCGAGACGTCAAGGGCTGAGACGGCTTCGTCTGCCGCAATGAAGCTCGGATTGAGCGCAAGAGCTCGGGCAATGCCGATGCGCTGGCGTTGCCCGCCCGAGAATGCATGCGGATAACGCATCACATACTCCGGTCGTAAGCCGACAAGCCCCAAGAGTTCTGCCACTCGATCCTTGATCTCTCCTTTCGTGCCTATCCCGTGGATGACCAATGGTTCACCAACGAGTTCCAGCAGCGTCATGCGAGGGTTCAGCGAGGAGTAGGGGTCCTGGAAAATCATCTGCATTTCACGCCGAATGCTGCGCATCTCGACGTCGGTGAGATGCGTGATATCGACAACATCTCCCGATGAACGGCGGAATAGGATCTGCCCGCCAGTGAGGTCGTAGGCGCGCAAAATCAACCGAGCGATCGAGGATTTTCCTGAGCCGCTTTCCCCGACAAGACCGAAGGTTTCACCCTTCTTGATGTCAAATGTGATGTCGTCTACGGCCTTTACGGTTGCAACTTGACGCCGCATCCAACCTTCGTGAATTGGGAAATACTTCCGGGCGGCACGGATCGATATCAGTGTGTCATCGTCGATTGAAATCTGTGGCGCAATCGTCATTCGGCGGCCTCT